>JASHYS010000081.1 GCA_030042915.1 Acidobacteriaceae bacterium | reverse complement strand
AGTAGTTGATGTCCCAGCCCACCAGAGGGTTGGTGATGTGGCGCAGCTCGACAATGCCGCCCGCGGAATTCGAAGGGCTTTCCTGGACGCCGTTGCCCGTGGTGGCTCCGCTGAAGGCGCCATAAAGACTCAGCGCGACGGAGGTTTGTGCGCCGAGCGGCGCCGCAGCGAGAAAAACCAGAAAGAAAGACGGAATGGCTGCCCGAGCCCAGGAATGTTTTCGCATGACTGCCCTCCACTCGATATTCGTTGGGTCCATCCCGATTTTGAGCGTGCGATTGCTACGGCTCTGCAAGGCGTTAGACGCAGAACAAGGGCAATTGCCGCATGTGTGATTGGGTTCGATCCGGTGGGGCCGAATCAATCGATCCGGGGCGCCGAATCAATTTGTCAGAAACGGTAAAACAGTCCGCCCATCGGCTCGGAGGATGAGGTAAAGACTCCGGTTGACGGATAGAACCCGGCCATATTGGGCGCATGATAAAAGTTGTCGCGGTACTGGACGCGAATGCCGAAGTGAGAAGCTATCGAGAAATCGAAACCGCCTCCAGCGACATAGACGGGCCTGACCACGGTGTTCACTGTATACGCGCTCGGGCTGGGCGAGGAAATGAAGAAACCGATGCCGCCGATGGCAAACGGACGGATCATGCCGAGTTTTACCGACGGCACCCAATCCAGGGAGATTTCATTTGCTATGGCCGATAGTTTCGTTACCGGATTGGCGCAGGTGAGTTCGCACGTGGGGTAGGTGCCATTAGGCGCAAAGGTGGTGTTGGCGGAATTGTATGAATAGCTCATGCCGAAGCCGGCGAGGTGGTTCATCAGGTAGCGCGCTTCCACCATGCCGCCGTCGGCGTTTGTCGGGGTCTGCTTTGCCCCGTTGCCGGTGCTGCTGCTGGTGAAAGCTTCGTAGAAACTTCCGGAAATATCAAACTGCGCATGAGCCGCGGCGGTGCTGACCACGGCAAATACAAATGAAAGAAATGCGGCCCGGCTGCATTTCATGATTCGAATTCATACCCCCTGGTTTTTTGGTTTCGTGTGGAGTGGCAAACAGAAGACGGAGCATGGACGCTGCCAACTTGTTGGACGCGCAAACACAGAGAACGGGTTGATGAAGCCTCAGGCCTGAGCTGCCGGCGAGTCATTGAGATAACCTCTCCAACCTAACACACGGTGGGCAGGCCCGCGAGCGCCATGGCAATTTCCTCCTCGGGGTATTCGAAGTTTTCGAGCTTGCCGGCGTGGTAATCGATGTAGGCCTGCATATCGAAATGGCCGTGCCCGCTCAAGTTGAAGAGGATGGTGCGCGCCTTGCCCTGCGATTTTGCTTCGAGAGCCTGGCGAATGGCTTCAGCGACGGCGTGGTTTGACTCGGGCGCGGGCACGATGCCTTCGGCGCGGGCGAACTGCACGCCGGCGGCAAAGGCATCAAGCTGCTGCACCGTGGTGGCCTGGGCCAGGCCCAGGTCGATGACATGCGACACCAGCGGCGCCATGCCGTGATAGCGCAGGCCGCCGGCGTGGATTCCCGGAGGAATGAAGGTGCTACCCAGCGTGTGCATCTTCACCAGCGGCGTGAGATGGCCGGTGTCGCCAAAGTCGTAAGCGTAGCGGCCCTTGGTGAGGCTGGGGCAGGCGGCCGGCTCAACGGCTACGATGCGCGCGTGGGATTTGCCTTTGAGGTTGCGGCCGAGCCACGGCATAACGAGACCGGAGAAGTTGGAGCCGCCGCCGGTGCAGCCGATGATGACATCGGGCTCGTCGCCCGCCATCGACATTTGTTCGATTGACTCGAGACCAATGACCGTCTGGTGGAGCAGAACGTGGTTAAGGACGCTGCCGAGCGAGTACTTGGTTTTGGGATCCTTGGCTGCGACCTCAACAGCTTCAGAGATGGCGATGCCGAGCGATCCCGGCGAATCAGGATGCGCGGCAAGAACGGCGCGGCCGGAATCGGTTTGACTGCTGGGGCTGGCGGTGACAGTGGCGCCGAAGGTCTCCATCAATGCGCGGCGATAAGGCTTCTGGTTGTAGCTGACGCGCACCATGAAGACTTTGCATTCAAGGCCGAGGAAGGCGCATGCCATGGCCAGCGCGGAGCCCCACTGGCCGGCGCCGGTTTCTGTGGCCAGGTGCCTGACGCCTTCCTGCTTGTTGTACCAGGCCTGCGCGACGGCGGTGTTGAGCTTGTGCGAGCCTGCCGGACTGACGCCTTCGTTCTTGTAGTAGATGCGCGCGGGCGTGTCGAGCGCTTTCTCGAGGCGACGGGCGCGGATGAGCGGCGAGGGACGCCACTGCGCGTAAATCTGCCGGATCTCTTCGGGAATCTCGATCTCGTGTTCGGTGCTGACTTCCTGGAGGATCAGCGCCATGGGAAAGAGCGGAGCCAGATCGTCGGGGCCGAGGGGCTGGAGCGTGCCGGGGTGCAGCGGCGGCGCCAGAGGCGATGGCAGGTCGGGGAGAATGTTGTACCACGCGCGGGGAATATGGCTCTGCGGCAGATTGTACTGGATGGTTTCCATGCGCAACATTTTACAGGCGAGCGTGGTTACGCAATGGCGTTGAGCGGTCTCTCGGGTCCCGCGCGCTCCTCCTGCTCCCTGTTCCCTAATCCCTGTTCCCCGCTTTTCACGGCTCGTCGTTGTAGATGTGCACCTCGATCTGGCCGCCTTCGGTCAGGCGGGCGCGGAACATGCCGGGCGTATTGAAGCTCCAGGCCATCTGGCCGTCGGGAGCGATGGCAATGACGCCGCCGTCGCCATGAATGGGCGCGAGACGCTTCTGAATCACCTCGTCGGCGGCTTGCTGGAGGGCGAGGCCCTTGTACTGCACAAGGGCGCAGATTTCGCGGGCGACGGTGTAGCGGATGAAGTATTCGCCGACACCGGTGCCGGAGATGGCGCAAGACTGGTTAGAGGCGTAAGTGCCGGCGCCGATAATGGGCGAGTCGCCCACGCGGCCGGGCATCTTGCCCTGCAGGCCGCCGGTGGAAGTGCCGGCGGCGACGTTGCCCTGGCGATCGAGCGCTACCACGCCCACCGTGCCGTAGCGATGAGTGTCGGCTGCCTCCTGGAGCTGCGCTGTAGGCGTAACGGGGCCCGGTGGAGGCGCACCCTGCGGGCGCGGCGGAATGGGCTTGCCTTCCTTTTGCAACTGCTTGATGAGCGACTGCCAGCGGCTTTCCGTGAAGAAGTAAGCGGGACCTACCTGCTCGAGCCCGGCCTGCACTGAGAATGCATCGGCGCCGGGACCGACCAGGAGCACGTAGGGCGTTTTCTCCATGACGGCGCGCGCCAATGTGATGGGGTAGCGGGTGTGACTGACGTCGGCAACGGCGCCTGCACGCATGGTTGCGCCATCCATGATGGAAGCGTCGAGCTCCGTAGTGCCGGCCGCGGTGAAGACCGCTCCGCGCGTCGCGTTGAAGAGCGGGTCATCCTCGAGAACGTGAATGGCGGTTTCAACGGCATCGAGCGACGAACCTCCGCGATCAAGCACCGCGGCTCCGGCCTGGACGACTTTGGTGAGCGCGGCGCGATAAGCCTTGTCGCCGTCAGGGCCGAGCCTGGCGCGCTCAATGTCGCCCGCGCCGCCGTGCACCACGATGGCCCAATGACGGGGTTGCGCCTGTTGTGCGGCCGCCGATGCGGCAATCATCAGTCCTCCAAGGATCACTCCGTTCATCCATTTCATCATCCGACCCTCCGGCATGATTCC
>JASHYS010000080.1 GCA_030042915.1 Acidobacteriaceae bacterium | reverse complement strand
GCAAGTCATCAGATGCATCATGGCGATTGAGGCCCCTCAAACGGCCAAAAAATCCACTCATGATTGTAGGCCATCCGTAGCGCCGGCATCCTTCCCCGGGTTGTAACGCCGGCATCTCTCCGGGGTCCCCACGGATCCGGGGCCCCCAGCGAGTGATTTTTGTTCGCTGGGGTGGAGGGACAGGTCTTCGTCCGTGGGGTGGCGTGCCGGCTGTCGTGCGGGCATCTTTGCCCGCACTTGGGAACGCCTCCTTCGCTGGGTGTCGGGTGTCCCGGGTCCCGCCTTTGGGACTCGGGAAACCGCAAACTTCGACGGAGCGTCGCCGCGCAGTTCTGCCCGCGCGACCGCTACAATAAGAACGTCCGGCCGGCGATCGCTGAATGTGCGACCGTGATGCCGCAGAAATCTCAACCATGGATAGACGATGACTCCCACGGCAATTGCCTCTGAAGTACGCACGCATACCGAGAACCTTGATCAACTGGCCGCGGTCGCGGTGCACGTCGGCCTTGGCCTCAAGCCCGGGCAGGAATTGGTGATGACGGCTTCGCTCGATTCCATCGACCTGGCGCGGCGCATCGCCGAGCAGGCGTATCGCGCCGGCGCCAAGCTGGTCACCACCCTCTATGCGGACGACGAGGCGGCGCTGCTGCGCTATCGCTTTGCTCCCGACGCCAGCTTCGACTACGCGGCGGGCTGGCTTTATGACGGAATGGCGGCGGCCTTCAAAAGCGGATCGGCGCGCCTCGCCATTGCCGGATCCAATCCCGCGCTGCTCGCCAACCAGGATCCGGCCAAGGTAGGGCGCGCCAACCGTGCCGTTTCCAAGGCCTACCGTCCGGCGCTCGAGCTGATCACGCGCCACGAGATCAACTGGACCATCATTGCGGGCGCCACGCCCGCGTGGGCCGAGGCCATGTTTCCCAACGACAGTCCCGGCGTAGCACTTGCCAAATTGTGGGACGCGATTTTTTCCACCACGCGCATCCATACTGCCGATCCCGTGAGCGCGTGGAAAGCGCACGACGCCGACTTGCACAAACGCGCCGCCTTTCTGAATGACAAGCGCTACGCAGCGCTCGATTACCGCGGACCTGGCACTGATTTCCGCCTGGGACTGGCCGACGGCCACGAATGGCTGGGTGGCGGCACCACGGCGGTCAACGGAAATTACTGCATTCCCAACATGCCCACCGAAGAGGTGTTTACCACTCCACACAAGGACCGCGCCGATGGCACGGTGACAGCCAGCAAGCCGCTCTCGCATCAAGGCACCATGATCGAGGGTATCCGCGTCAGGTTTGAAGGCGGCCGCATTGTGGAGGTGCACGCCACGCGCGGGCAAGGCGTGCTCGAAAAGCTGATCGAGACTGACGACGGCGCGCGCCGCCTGGGCGAGGTGGCCCTGGTTCCGCACTCTTCACCGATTGCCAGAAGCGGGCTGGTGTTTCTCAACACCCTGTTCGACGAAAATGCCGCGTCGCATATCGCGCTGGGGCAGTCCTACTCATCGTGCCTGATTGATGGCGAGAAGCTTTCACCGCAGGAACTGGCCGCGCGGGGAGCGAATGAGAGTTTGATCCACGTGGATTGGATGATCGGCTCTGCCGAGTTGGACATCGACGGAATCACGGCATCGGGCACGGCCGAACCGCTGATGCGCAAGGGCGAGTGGGCGAGCTAGAGAGTGGCCCGCCCCGACCGTCTTAGTTGAGTGTTACTACTGCAGCGGCTTAAAATTGCCGTCAAAATACAAGATCCTGTGTGGGCCGTTCTGGTCTATGTTGACATTGGAAAAAGTAATAGGTCCCGAGGGGCCCAAGCCTCCTTCAAAATTCAATGTCAGCACGATGGAGGAATTATCCCAGGTGTCATTCCCATTTGGAAAAATATTTAACTCTATCGCGCCCCCATTCTTAAACTGGCTTAGGGTGGCCGGTCTGACCTGTTCCAATTTTACAGCGTAATTGGTGTCGTCCTGATATTCCAATCCCGCCTCGGGCGTTGTCGCCTGGTTATATGCATATACAAAATTTTCGTTATACGGCGTATCAAGATTTACTGTTCCGGGATACAACAACAAATCGTAATTATCATTCCCGTTCTTGCCGTCGCTTCCCACCTGGAATGCTACTGAAGCGCTCTCGAGCCTGGGATCGTCTGCTCCCGGAATGCAATCGCGCACTGCGAACGTGTCGGTTGCGCTGTTGGAGCCCACTACATCGCCTGCCATGTCGTAAAATTCATACCTCACTGGCATGGCATTCTTGTATGTTGCACCGCTCATGAGCTTCTGTATCTGCGACTCCAGGTCCTTTTTGTTAAATGACAAAGTTGCGTTGCCGGGCCCTCCCACGATATAGGCGTTTATGGTATCGGAAACCGAGCTGCTCTTTGAGATCAGATCTAAATTCACGTTAGCGCTTACGCCCCAACCGCTGTACGCAGCTTTGAAATCGGATTCTTCCTGCTGAGAGTTGAATGTAGCTGTAAAGTTGGCCAGCACGCGCATACCATAGTCGACGTTGCCAATCACCATGAGATTAGGTGTGGCTTCGACGCTAGGATCCGTAAAAAAACCGTTTGTCGGCGGTATCGTATTAATCGAGAACAGCGTCTTTATGGCGTCTATGGTGAGATTAACTGTCTGACTTTGACTTGAATTACTATACCCGGCACTTATACTGGCGCCGTATCCACTCGCGCCCCCACTTATTTTCAAGCTTTGGTCAGCATCGTTGGCAGTCTCATAGATCTGATATGTAGTGCTCTCGTTTGCAACGTTGTTCGTCATTTCACGGAAGAGGCTGTCTACTGCATTCCTTATCGTGCCCATATTGGGGTTTGAGACTGTCACGTACGAAGAACCTGTTATGTTGGTGCTGTCAGTAATGATACTGAGGGGATTCCGCTGGCCTGTTTGTTCCGCGTAAGAGCCATTGTAGAAGTTGTCAAACGTGTACACAGCGCCCGGGTAAATGTGGCTCGCAGAGCTCGAATAATCGTTGTTTAGAAAAGTTGTACTTGTTGCGGTCAATTGGACATGGTCGGTGTAACAAGTCCATTGCTGCCCCTTGGAATCCGTCGAATGGTCGGGTTTTACCGCCTTGTCTTCGGATACCTTCGGCTGTATGTAGGTGGGTTGGCCCCCGAATGCCGGATTTTTTACCATGTTCAACTTGATCGACGTTTTGTCGGGATACGCCACTACTTTCGAGGCATTGCTGAAATTATTGCTGTAAGTTTTGGCTCGGGCAACGCCTTGAGGGAGTTTTATATAGTCCGCCATGTTACGCGCGATAGGCACAATGGCTGTTTGTAGCTGTTGCTGCTGCTGCGTCTGTTTGTCGCTGCTGCTGGTTGCGGTTTGTTGCTGTTGAGGTGCAGCCTGCGCATCCGTATTTGCAAGCAACCCGAATGCCGGCAATATCGCAAGAACCAGGCAGAGCTCTGAAAGAAAGCTGCAGGAGCGCTGCCGAATTTCAATTCGGAGTCGAGACGTCGCGTGGGGGCGCATAGAAACCTCCTTGTGGTCGGGAAGCCGGTTTGATGGGCCATGTGATCACGCCTGCCCACTGTTGTCAAGCGGTTTATAACTGCTCTTCGCATAATCCCCTGTCTCCAGAGACGCGAAATCCAGTTCGCACTGAAATCGAATGGTTTGAGTCTTCGTACTTAAGTACTCTCCGGCACGACTTTTCTCTCGCTCAAGCTACCGGCTGCTCAGTTCTTATTGTCGTGTTCCCGGCACGCATGCGGCATCGCCCCTGGCGCACACTCTGATTGCTCGCGTCAGAAATGCGGTAGAGGAATTCCCGGAACTTTTTCTCCGCGCCTTCGCTGGCTCTGCATTAGGATGGGTTGGTGCCTCGTAAATTACGATGGGTTGGTGCCTTGTGAATTGTCCCGCAAAGCCGCTGGTAAATTAACCAACATTCGCGCCCAAACATCGTTCAGGGTGACCGGGGTTTTTGATGTGAATTATCGGGATGGGCACCCGAAGAACACCTGATGGAACCTGTCACACACTTCTTGACCGGCGCATGCCTTGGCCGCGCCGGGTTCAACCGCAAAACCGCACACGCAACTGTGGCCGCGGTGCTGGCGGCCGAAGCTGCCGACCTCGATATCTTTTGGGGATTCGGCGGGCCAGTGGAAGAGTTGAAGCACCACCGCGGCATCACCCACACCATCTGGGCCGTGCCGGTGATAGCGGCGGTGGTGGTGGGCGCGGTTTGGCTGCTCCATCGCTTGCGCCAGGCCCACGATGAGACGGCTGACGCAATCCCACCGTATATATTCGGCGGCGAAGACGACAAAGATGAGACGGAACCAGGGCCGGCCTCAACGTCTCATGCGGCGGCTTCGGCGAGTCGATACCGGCAGCGCCAGCGCATTCATTGGGGCTGGCTGTATGCCACAGCATGCATTGCGGCGTTCACGCATTTGCTGCTCGACTGGACGGTGAACTACGGCGTGCGCCCGTTCTTCCCTTTGAATCCCCGCTGGTACTCGGGCAGCTTCATGTTCATCGCCGAGCCGGTATTGTGGGCGCTGTTTTTTCTGGCCTTTTTCATGCCGTGGGTGCTGGGGCTGGCCGATCGCGAGATCGGTGCGCGCAAGCAGCCGTTTCGCGGGCGTGGCTGGGCCATTTTCGCGCTCGCCGGCATTTTGGTGCTTTGTTGCTGGCGCTGGGCAGAACACGCGCATGCACTGGCCATGCTCCAGAACACGCAGGTCGCTTCGGAGCCGGTGACGCGCATGGCCGCCGAACCATACCCCGTGAATCCCTTCCGTTGGCACGCGATTGTTGAAACCGCCGGCTTCTACCAGACTGCGGAGGTCGATACGTGGGCAGGATCGATTGACAGCGACCCGCACCGCGACCTGATCTACAAACCTGCCGATACGGCTGCCGTGGAAGCCGCCAAGAGAACGCTCCTGGGCCGGGTCTATCTGGATTGGGGGACGTGGGCCGTGGTGCGCGACCTGGGCCAGGAGCCTGTGCGCGGACTTGACCCGCCGCCGTTGCCGCCCAATCGGTGGACGACGGTAGAATTCCTCGACCTGCGTTTCGACTACGCGTTTATGGGCAGACGCTCCCCGGACCGCGCCCCGCTTGTGGGCTGGGTCTACATCGTCGACGGCCGCGACGACGCCGGCGAAGTGATGGATGGCGGGGTCCAGCGATAATTCGCAGGATGAAAACTCTGTTGGTATGATGGAATGGTGACGGCGGAAGCGCGGGCCGTAGGATAGCCCACCGCGAAATGAATGAAGTTCATTGCTCCTCGCCGTTCCGATGACCCGGAATCTCCGGTAGACCCCGCTACACGAGGTGAACATGGCCGCATATTTGCTCTTGCTGGTTGCCGTTATATCGCGCGTGATCCCTCATGCCCCCTGGTGGCACTTCACGGCCGTCACCCCCTGCCTGATTTATTTCGGCGCCAAGCGCCCCTGGCGTGAGATGCTCGCGCCCTTGGCGGCTCTGATCACAACCGATTGCTACCTGACGGTCTTCCAGTATCACGGATTCAGGATTGGTTGGGAGTCGGTCATCAGCTGGGGCTGGTACCTGGCCGCCATGCTGCTCGGCTCCGCATTGCTGCGCAAGCGCGTAACTTTGGCGCGCGGCGTGGCCGGCGCATTTCTTGGTCCGACCTCGTTCTTCCTCGTTTCCAACTTCGGCGTATGGGCGTTCAACAGCTTCAACGAATATCCCCGCACGCTCGGAGGCCTTGCGGCCTGCTACTTGGCGGGCGTTCCCTTCTATCGCAACGATCTGCTGGCCACGTCACTCGTGCTTGCAGTCGTTCTGGGTCTGCCTGAGCTGGTGCGGCGCATGCACCAGGCCCGCGCGCAGGAGGCGGTCGCAGGCAAGTAGTTCGGTCATCGCGAGCTTCGGGAAGGAACACGGATCGCGACCAGATCGTCAGCGATCGAGATTCTCCCCCCGAGAGTCGACCTCTCGTTTCAACCCTCCAGCGCTTTTCCCGCGCGCTTCTTGCGCATCCACCACCAGGCGAATCCACCCACAGCCAGCACGCCCACAATCAGCACCGACACCAGGGCGTGGTGCGCCACCAGGTCGGCCGCGCCGGGACCCAGCTTGAGCACCAGCAGCGAAAGAATAAGCCAGCGGATCATTCTGCCGGCGAGCACGGCCAGCAGGAAGAGCGGGACGCGCATTCCAAAAACGCCCGAGGCAAAAATGAACATCTTCCACGGCGCGGGCGGCGGCATCATGGAGGGAATCATGACGGCCAGGAACTCCTGGCGCTGAAAACGTTGGCGCATGGTGTCGAATTTGGCGCGATTCACGCGCTTGAGCAGGAAGAGTTCGCCCCCGGCGCGGCCCAGCCAGTAGGGCACCAGACCGCCGATCGCAGAGCCCGCGGCGGCCATGAGGCAATAGAGCCAGAAGTGGCGCTTGTCGTTCCAGACAAAGACCGCGAGAATGGCGTCCATGGGCACGGGAAGGCTCGAAGAATCGAGCACCGCCACCGCGGCCACGCCCCAAATCCCCCATTTGATGAGCGCGGGCAGAAGGACCAGCTTCCATTCCGCCATCACTCGCACAAAAAAGCGCTTCAATCGCTGTCCTTTCCGGCATTTCTTGCGTCAATTCAATAAGATCCATTGTAAGTGGGTGCTCTTGCGCAGAGATTTTGGGGGAATGAGAGAATAAAAACGGAAGGACTCGCAGACGGAGCCGGCCAGGGAGCGCGTGCGCCTGGAAAGGTTCCCAAATTACTACCGAATGCCCACCAGCGAAGCGCCAACCGAAGTGAACGAGCCCAAGGGACCCGCCGAGCCGGGCGCGCCCCCGGACCGCCCCGCGCGGGAATCGTCCATCACGGGGTCGATTCTCGGGCTGGATACTTTCTCTGAGCGCGACTTGGTTCCTCTGGAACGTCCGGAGCCGCGCGAGCCGTCGCCCGCGATGCGCGGGTCACGCTGGGCCGACTACGAGACGCACGAACTGCTGGCGATGATCAGCGAGCTCGAGGATGAGCGGCGCTGGTCGCGGTTGCGCGAGGGCTTCTGGCTGGCACTGCTGCTGCACATCCTGTTCTTCTCGGCTATCACCTGGATTCCGACCTACATCTTCAGAGTGCCCAAGGTGATTGATCCCTTTGACGCCATCAGGGAGCGCAAGGATCTGACTTATCTCGATCTGCCTCCCGACGCGATTCGCAAGACGCAGCCCAAGATAGCGCCCAAGCCGCTGCCCAAACAACCGCTGATCGACAAGAAAACGCTGGATGAGCTGAAACGCGAGTCGCCGCCTGCACCGCCTCCGCCGGCTGCGCAGCAGCAGGTGCAAACTCCGGAGCAGGCCAAGCCGCAGGCCTCGCAACCCGTTCCGCCCACTCCTGAGTCGCAAGTTCAGATGGAAGCGCCGCGTCCCACTGGCGTTCCGGCCAAGCCCAACTTCGCTATGGGCCCACAAAATCCAGCCGATCAGTTGCGCGACGACATGCGTAAGGCCATGCAAGGGCACGGCCAGGAGAACTACGGCCAGGCGCCTTCAGGCGGCTTGCCCATGCATCCCGGCGCAGGCGGCGGCGTCCAGATTCTGTCCGATACGCAGGGCGTCGACTTCAGCTCCTGGCTGGCGCGCTGGCACTATATCACCGAACGCACCTGGGACCCGCTGATTCCAGACGAGGTAAATCCACCCATTCTCAAGCAAGGCGTGGTGGTGATTCACTTCAAGGTGCTGCCCAACGGCCAGGTCGTCGACATGCAGTTGGACGGCCGCTCCGGCGACACCGGACTCGACCGCGCGGCCTGGGGCGCCATCACCGGCTCCAGTTATCCCTCGCTGCCACGCGAGTTCCACGGCCCCTATCTCGAACTGCGCGCTTACTTCCTCTACAACATGGAGCCGCCGCGATACTGAGGTAGCGCCGGCGGCCTCTCGTCGTGCCGGCATCCCCGAACTCGTAGCGCCGGCATCCCTGCCGGCTGTCGTGCGGGCGTCCTTGCCCGCACCGGGTTCGCTCGCGGCCGCGTGAACGCCGACCAGAAACCTTCATACCGCTGGCGTCTTGGCGCGGTCCGAGCGCAACTGTTCCACCGGCACGGCTGGTTGCGCGCCAGGATCGTGCGGCTTGTGCCTCTGATCCAGGTAGATGCCATCCTGCTCGAGCAGTGCCTCGTAGATGGGCGTGCGCCGCCAGTGGCGGGCCAGCGCAAACGCACTCATGTTGGCGATCATCATGGGCAGCACCAGGCCGTAGCCGCCGGTCATCTCGTAAATAATCAGGATCGACGTGATGGGCGCACGCACAATGCCCGCAAACACCGCGCCCATGCCCACCACGGCGAAGGCGCCAATGGAATCGGACGAGTGATGGAACACAGTCACGTCGAGATAGCCGACCCCGCCGCCCAGCATGCCGCCCATAAACAGCGACGGCGCAAAAATGCCTCCCGAACCGCCGCTTGAATACGATGTGACCGTGGCCGCCAGCTTCAGCACGCAGAGCACCACCATTGCAGCCACGGGCAGGTTGCCCAGGAGCGCCTGCGTGAGCGTCTTGTAGGGATCGCCGGCGATCCCATTCAAGTGAAAAAACCACAGCGCCACCACGGCCAGGCCTCCGGCAGCCGCAGCGCCGATCGCGGGTTGAACCCAGCGCGGGATCCATTTGAGCGCGCGGAACCAGGCGCGCACCCAGAGCAGCGAATCAGTAAACGCAATGGAGACGATGGCCGCCAACAAGCCGAGCAGCGCATACCAAAGCAGCGAAGAGGCCTTGGTCAACGTGAACGTTTGCAGCCGGGGCACATGAAAGATGGGGTTCGATCCCAGAATGCTGTGCTCCACCACAGCGGCCAGCGCGGCGGCCACAATCACGCCGGCAAGCATGGTCTGATCGAGGCTCCCAATCAGCTCTTCGAGCGTAAACGTGACCGCGGCGATGGGCGCATTGAACGCCGCGGCGATGCCCGCGGCCATGCCCACTGACGCCATGCGCTTGCGATTCTTGGGGCTGAGCCGCGCCACGCGCGACAAAAAGCTGCTCACGCCGGCGCAAATCTGCACCGTGGGCCCCTCAACGCCCAGCGACGCGCCGCTGCCCAGTTGCAGTGCGCACAAGATAAACTTGCCCGCCGTCTCCTTCATGGTGATGGCGCCGGAGCGGAAAGTGTAAGCCGTTTTCACTTGGGGAATTCCGCTGCCGGCTGCCGCAGGCACCCAGTAGGTGAGCCCGAGCCCGACGGCGAGCCCGCCTAGCGCGGGAGTGAGGATCGTCAGCCAGATCCAGGAGTGGCCTGGAGCGGATGCAGCGCGATCAATCAGGATTCCGTAGAGCTTCGTCACGCTGATGTGGAAGGCGACCGCCGCCAGCCCGCACAGCCCGCCGGCCACAATCGTGATCGCCAGCAGCCGCTGCCGCTCGCTGGGCATGCGCCGCCCCAGCCACGCGAAAAGGCGCGTGAAGAGCCTCTCAATGCCAGTCCGGAATTTCAATGCAGGGAAAACCTCGCCAATCGTCGCGCCTCTCCAGTATAGGAAACGCCGCCGCGGCGAATGGATGGCCGATGTTACCTCGCGGTGTCGTTGGCGCTGACGACGGCGTCTCCGCTGGGCTCCTCTCGATGGGCGCGGCCGCGCACAAACGGGAAGCGGATGTGCAAAACGGTGTCGCGGGTGCGTTCCTCTTCGAGGTTCTGCGCCCTCGCGCGCAGCAGATCGCTGAGCGAAATCATGCCCACCAGCCGGCGGTCCTCTCGCGAGGCGACCACGGGCAGGCGCGTGATGCCCGACTCGGCCATGCGCTGCACCACCATGCGCAGAGGCTCACCGGCAAATGCCACCACCGGGTTCGGAACCGCGATCTCCGCAAGCCGCACTGGGGCGGCTTGATCCTGCGGCTGTGCAAAGCGTTTAAAGAGCTGCTTCCGTGTGACCACGCCCACCAGTTCGTTGTCCTGGTCGACGACCGGAAAGAGCGAATGGCCTTCCAGGCGGCCGGCGTTGAATTTCTCCTCGACCTCGCGCAGCGTTTCAGCGCCAGGCAGCCCCACTACGTCGGTGCGCATCACTTCGCGGGCAAAGAGAATCTCCAGCGGATCGAGCGCGTATTCGCGGCTCAAATGATATCCGCGCCGCGATATTTTCTCGGTCAAAATCGACCGCTTCAGCGCCAGCACCGTAAACGCGTGCGCAAGAAAACAGGCCACCAGCAGCGGTAGAAGAAGATTCAGGTCGTGCGTGAGCTCGATGGCGAAGACAATGCCGGTGAAGGGTGAGCGCATGGTGCCGCCCAGGATGGCGCCCATGCTGACCAGCGGCCAGAATCCCGGGCCGAAATTGGGCAGAAAGATGCTCTCGATGCCGCCCAGCGCCGCACCCATCATAAGCAATGGCGCCAGCACGCCGCCCGAAGTTCCTGAGCCAAGCGAAATCATCCAGATGGCCGACTTCACCAGAAGCACTCCGGCAAAAATGTACAACGGTACGTTGCCTTTGAGCAGCATGGCGATGGTGTCGTACCCGACGCCCAGAGCCTGCGGAAAGATGAGTCCTCCCAATCCAACAAAGACGCCCCCAATCGCCGGCCACCACATCCAGTGAATGGGCAGCTTCTTGAAGAGGTCCTCGGCGGCGTATACGCCCAGCGTGAGCAGCGCCGAGAGTGCCCCGGCCGCGAGCCCGGCAACAACGCAGCCCGCCAGACCCCGTGGGCCGATAAAAACGGGATGCTGGCCGACCGGAAAGAGCGGGCCGAGACCGAGAATATAACGGCGGACTGCGCAGGCCGTGGCGCTGGCCAGGGCGACGGGTATCGCGCTGCGCGGCTTCCACTCAAACAGAAGCAGCTCCACGCCGATCAGTACCGACGAGAGCGGGGCTGCGAACGTGGCCGACATACCGGCGGCAGCGCCCGCAACCAGCAGCGTTCTGCGCTCCATGCTGGTGAAGTGAAAAAATTGCGCGATCATCGACCCAAAGGCTCCGCCGGTCATGATGATCGGCCCTTCGGCGCCGAACGGGCCTCCGGTGCCGATGGAGATGGCTGCCGAAAGCGGTTTGAGGATAGCCAGCCTGGGCTTCACCCTGCTCCCGTCCATCAGGATGGCTTCGATTGCCTCGGGAATTCCGTGACCGCGAATTTGCTCTGATCCGTAGCGCGCCATGAAGCCCACGATGAGTGAACCAACCACGGGCACAAGAATGGCGTAAACGCCCAGATGATTGCCCGCCGGGGAGACAAATGCCGTGCTGAGCCGGTGGTAGTAGGCCAGATTGGTGAAAAATCCAATGAGCCGCAGCAGAAACCAGGCGACGAATGCGCTGATGGCGCCGATGACGATGGCCATGAGCGCGATGGGAATCACGCGGAAGGTGGTGGTGAAATCGCCCAGCTCATCCAGAATGGTGTGCTGCGGCTTGGCGCGGCGGGAATCAGGCATGGATCTTCCTTCCCTCCACCGGCAGGTGAGCCAGAATCGCCCGGAGCGATGCCGAAAGCGCGGGACCCGTGACCATCAATTCCTGCCAGATGAGGGCCGATAGCTGGTGCAACAACTTTTCACCGTGCGGGGTGAGTTCGACCAGCACTTCGCGGCCGTCGCGATCGCTGGGCCGGCGCACGACCGCGCCCTGTTTCTCCAGCCGGTCGACAAGTTCGACCGTGCTGTGATGGCGCAGGCAAAGCCGTTCTGACAGCGTGTTGAGATTGGGACGCACGCCCGGGGCCAGACCCTTGATGGCCAGCATCAGCTGGTGCTGTCGCGGCTCAACACCCTTGCACCGCGCGATTTCTTCGCTGAAGTGCAAAAAGCGGCGAATGCGGTAACGGAATTCGGCAAGCTGGCGGTAGACGGCGGGTGAAATTCTGCTGCCTTGATGGCGCAAGGGAGCACGGGCAACGGCTCGAAGCATGCAAACGGCCTCCATATATATCGTAACACGA
>JASHYS010000007.1 GCA_030042915.1 Acidobacteriaceae bacterium | reverse complement strand
GATTTGTTGACGCGCCCTAGCTCGCGACCAGCGTGGGACGGCGGCGCCGTGCCAGGAGCGGAACCACCTGGGCGAGCGCGGCCTCAACGGTGAGACCGTAGCGGGCGCGAAGCTGGTCGACTTTGCCGTGCTCGATGAACTGGTCGGGCCAGCCGATACGGACCACTGGGACGGCGAAACCCAACTCCTCGAGCGCCTCGGCGACGGCGGTGCCGAATCCGCCTGTCTTCACGTGATCCTCAAAGGTGACAAAGGCGGCGACGCGCGAGGCGTAGCGCGCGAGCATTTCGCGATCCAGCGGTTTGATGAAGCGCGGATTGATCACGGCGGCGGAGTAGCCCTCGTTGTCGAGGGCCATGGCCAGCTCCTTGGCCAGCGAAATCATGGGGCCGAGTCCGAGAATAGCCACGTCGGAGCCGTCCGCGAGCACTTCGGCTTTGCCGATGGGGAGCGATTGCGGCTCGGGCTTGCGCGTGACGCCCGCGACGGCGCCGCGCGGATAGCGAATGGCGCTGGGACCGGGAATGTCGAGTGCGGTTTTCAGCATGTCGGCCAGCTCGTCCTCATCTTTGGGCGCCATCATCACGATCTCGGGAATCGAGCGCAGATAGCCGATGTCGAAGAGACCATGGTGCGTGGGACCGTCGTCGCCGGAAAGGCCGGCGCGGTCCATGCAGAACAGCACGGGCAGTTTCTGCAGGCAGACGTCGTGGACGACGGGGTCGAAGGCGCGTTGCAGGAAGGTGGAGTAGATGGCGCAGACCGGGCGGAAGCCGCGCGTGGCCATGCCCGCAGCAAAAATTACCGCATGCTCCTCAGCGATGCCCACGTCGAAGTAACGGTTGGGGTGCTGGGTCCTGAAGTGATCGAGGCCGGTGCCGTTGGGCATGGCCGCAGTGATCGCCACGATGCGCGGATCCTGCGAGGCCAGTTGCGCAAGGCTTTTGGCGAAGGTCTCGGAATAGGTTGGCACGCCGTCAGGCGTCTTGCCGGTTTCAGGATCGTAGGGACCGAGGCCGTGAAACTTCTTCTGGCCGTCGAGCGCAGGCTGAAACCCGCGTCCTTTCTGCGTAAGAATGTGCAGCAGGACGGGATGGTCGAGCGGCTTGAGGAACCTGAAAGTCTCCACCAGCAGCGGAAGGTTGTGGCCGTCGATGGGTCCGAAATATTCCAGGCCGAACTCTTCAAAAAGGATGGAGGGCCACAACATGCTCTTTGCGGCCTCCTCAGCGCGGCGCACCACTTTCACGGCCGTCTTGCCGCCAAAGCGTTCGATGAGGCGCGTGGCGCGGTCGTGCAGGTGCTGGTAGTGTTCGTTGGTGACGATGCGGTGGAAGTAGCGGGCCACAGCGCCCACGTTGCGGTCGATGGACCACTCGTTGTCGTTGAGCACCACGATCATGCGCCGCGTTTGGCCGGCAATGTTGTTGAGCGCTTCGAAAGAGATGCCGTTGGTGAAGGCGGCATCGCCGGCCACGGCTACCACGTGCTCGTGCCCGCCGGCCAGGTCGCGGGCTACAGCCATGCCCAGCGCGGCTGAGAGCGCGGTGCCGGCATGTCCTGCGCCGTAGCAGTCGTGCTCGCTTTCAGTGCGCAGCATAAAGCCGTTCAGGCCGCCGGGCTGGCGAATGGTTTCAAAGCGCTCGCAGCGGCCGGTGAGGATTTTGTGTACGTAAGCCTGGTGGCTGACGTCGAAGAGAATTTTGTCCCGCGGAGTGTCGAAGACGGCATGCAACGCAAGAGTGAGCTCGACCACGCCCAGGTTCGGACCCAGATGGCCGCCCGTCTTCGAGAGCGTCTGGATGAGAAATGCGCGAATTTCCTCGGCCAGCTCGGCCATCTGCGCGTAATTCAGGGCCTTTACGTCAGCAGGAGAATGAATGGACTCGAGCAGTTTTCCCATGCGGTTTCCTTCTCCCGAGAGTGGCGGGCTTCCAGCGGAAAGTCCCTGCGGCAGAGTCATTTAAGCGTGGGAAATCTCATGGCAGGGGCCTGAAAACCCAGGGGCTTGCCAAGCTTTAGTATACCTTGCGCCCGACCCTGTTTTGCTGTGGAGTTAGACGGCGGGAGAGTGGCGTGGTTTGAGGATGAGAGGCGGCCGGAGAAGACCAGAAAGCGGCTATACTTGTGCCGGGCGACTAGCAGGTGCGCAATGCGGAAATGGGCGGTTCTGCTGCTTGCGGCGGCAATGGCTGTGCCGGCGCGGGCGGCGAAAACAGTCTCAGTGCAGGATTTAGAGGACCTGCTGGCCACACTGCACGGTAAGCCGGATGGGAAGGTGGCGCAGCAGCTTTCCGAACTGCAGGTGACCGAACGGATCAGCTTCGCGAGACTGACGCGATGGGAGAAGGACTTTTCCGGCGAGCGCACGCGCGAGGAACTGGCCAGGCTGGCGGGTGTAACCGCCTTTCTCAAGCCTCCCGCGATTGATGTGCTGCGCGACCCGCAGCCGGACGCCGATACGCAGGAACACATGCTGTCGCTGGCCGCCAGTTACGTGAAGACGACGCTCAGGCAGCTGCCCAATTTCTACGCCACGCGCGAAACCACACATTTTGAGGACACGCCGTCGCAGGAGACAGCGTCGCCGGGCGGAGGCGGTCAAGCCGGAACGGGCTGGCGCGCGCTGCGCACGGGAATCATGGACATCGGCAGGAGCGATTACAAGCCGATGCACAGCACCGGCACCACGAGCGTGACCGTCACTTACCGCGACGGCTACGAGATCGATGACGAGAATGCGGTCAAGCCGGGAAAGCCGTCTCAGCCTCCGTCGGCTGGCTTGTCGACTTCGGGTGAGTTCGGCCCGATTCTGTCGATCGTTTTAGGAGATGCCCTGCGCGGCAACATCACCTGGCTGCGCTGGGAGCAGGGACCAAACGAGCCCATCGCCGTTCTCGGCTACAGCATCCCAGAGGATCAATCGAATTACGCGGTGATGATCCCCAACGGATCGCAAATGGAGCACATTTACCCCGCCTACCATGGAGAAATTGCCATCGATCCTGAGGCGGGAGAGATTATGCGCGTCAGCGTGGTGGCCGATTTGCAGCCGCCGCACGAGTCCTGGCAGACGGCCATCCTGGTGGAATACGGGTCGGTGCAGATTGGGGATCGCAGCTACATCTGCCCGGTGTGGGGAGTGGCCTATTCCAGGGTTCCCACGCAGAAAGACGCAGGCCAACCTCAAAACGCAGCGGCAACGGTTCTAACCGAAATCAACGACGTGGCGTTTACCAACTATCACCTCTTCCGGTCGGATGCGCGGATTGTCGCCAACGACAACGGGAAGAATGCAGCGCCGCCTGCCGCCGCGGCTCCCTCAGCTCCCGCCGGCTCTGGTTCGAAACCTGATTGAGGCAGGGTGATTGCGGCGCGAGGGCGCGCATGACCGCGATCGGCGACGCGCAGGCCCGCGCGCCGGTTGCCCGTCCTAGCTTTTTTTCGAAGTGACCGCCGAGAATGCCGTCACCAGCTGCTCCACGCGCTTGCCGCCGCAGTGCGGGCAGGTCACTTCGATCTTTTCGCGGTCTGCCATGTGGAGAGTCTGGGTAAATTCCTTGTTGCAATCGAGACATTGAAAGATGTAATGAGACATGGCACTTCTCCTGCGTGAACATCATAGCGCCGTCCGTGGGAAACCTGCAGCGGGTCGGCCCCTCTGGGGCGACCGAATGAAGCCGGGGCCGGAGTTGCGAGGCCGGAGTTGTAGGATGGGCGCATAGATCCTGGGCTGGATGGGAGGACCCGAACGTGAATCGATTGCGGAATTTTATTTCTTCATGGGCTTTGATGGCGGGACTGGCGTTGGGCTGCGGCGTGGGTGCGGCCAAGGCGCAGTTGCCCGAGCCGGGTTTGACGCCGCAGGCGCCGAATCCGCTTACCGACGCGACCGTAAAGCCGGGCAAAATGCTGCTCTTCGACCTGGAAGCACGTTTTGCCAAGGACGTGCTGGCACGAGGGGGAGCGGGATTTGCCTCGTGGTTTGCCGACGACGGCGTAGCCCTCGGGAATGGCGCCGCGCCCCTCATCGGCAAGATCGCCATTTCCAAGTCCGCCAACTGGTTGCCGCAGGACTATCAGCTCACCTGGACTCCGACAGACGCCTCGATGGGCCCTTCGGGCGACATGGGTTACACGTGGGGCCACTATGAAGGGCGCAGCAAGGACGCCAACGGCAATTCTGTTCTGACCAGCGGACGGTACATCACTATGTGGCGCAAGGAAGCGGACGGAACATGGAAGGTTGTGCTCGACGCGGGCGCCAACGAGCCTCCTGCGGCGGCCGATTGTTGTAAGTTGCCGGGACATTGAAGGCAGGGAGATGGCAACAGAGACGAGGGATCGGAGAGCTGGGGTTCAGTTTTGGGAAATTTTGTGAATCAGTTTGCGAGGTAACACGCGAGCCGGTACCCGTCGTAATCTGCGCGTGGAACCGGGGAACAAAAAATCGCGGGTACTTGTGATGTAGTTTATTTCGAGAGATTTGGCCGCTTTGTGGAAGAGCCAAGTTCGACAATTCCCCCGATACTAACGACGGGTGCCTCAATCTATGCACGCGATGCTCGGTTCGCAAACCGGTGAGCACCAGGATGCGTCCGCGCGATCGGAGTTGAATCTCTTCGATCGCAACGCTGATCCGGCCCTGGATGAACTCACCGAACTTGCCGCAGTGCTGTGCAACGCCGACTACGCTTTTATCGGCTGGACAGACTTCAACCGGCTCTGGTTCAAATCGCGTTTTGGATTCAAGGCGACAGAACAGCCGCGCGCCACCACGGCCTGCCAGTGGATGCTGGAAAAAGGCGAGCCGCTGCTGATTATCGACGCCAACACCGATCCGCGCTTTCCGCCCGGCGGCATTCCCCTGGCCGGAGCCGAACCCTGCCTTTCCTTCGCGGGCGCGCCGCTGATGAGCAGCGATCAGGAGCCGATTGGCACACTGGCCGTGCTGGCGCGGCAACCGGGGCAGTTCAGGCCCGAGCACTTGACGCTGCTGGAGATTCTGGGCCGGCAGGTGGTGACGCGGCTGGAGCTGTACAAGCGCATCCGCATTCAGGAGCAGGCGCAGCGGCTGCTGCAGCGGGTGGAGCGCGCGTTGGCCGTGGAGCGCACTTTTGTGGCCGCCACGCTGGACTCGATTCCTGCGCTGCTGGCGGTTCTAGACACGGCCGGGCGCGTGGTGCGGTTGAACGAGCCCTGCATGCAGTTGACGGGATTGAGCCTGGCTGATTCCGTCGGGCAGCCGTTTGTCGATGAGTTTCTTGAGGCCGGCGATCGCACGTGGGTTTCCGATCGTCTGCGCGATGCAGCATCCGGCCAGGTTTCGGGTCCGCATGAAACGTCGTGGCGCGCCAAAGGGGGCAGAACGCGGCGCGTGAGCTGGACCTTGCGGCCTTTGCAGGGCCCCAGCGGCGAGATTCAGTACCTGATTGTGAGCGGTCAAGACGTAACCGAGCAGCGCGAGGTGGAGCAGGCGCTGCTTTCCAGCGAAGCGCGCTACCGCGACGTGGTGGAAAACAGCCTGGGATTCGTCTTCACCTGCACTATGGAGGGCACGCTGACCTCGCTGAACGCATTTACCGCCGAGACCCTGGGCTATCGCGCCGAGGCTCTGGTGGGGCGCAGCGTCACGGAGCTGATGGACGCGGCCGGAGCGGCCGTATTCCAGGATTGCCTGAACACGCTGGAGAGCGAGGAGGAGTGGCAGGGCACGTTGCGGATGCGACGCAGCGATGGAGTCTTTCGCCGCATTGCCTGCCGCTGCCGGCGCATGGAACTGCCCGGCGAGCGGCCCTTTGTGCTCAACCACGGCATGGACGTGACCGAGCAGTACGAGGCGCAGGAGGCGTTGCAACTGGCCACCCGGCAGCGCGAGCTGATCCTGGAGTCGGTCGACGACGGCATCTTCGGCCTGGATATGAATGGCAAGATCACCTTCATCAACGAGGCCGGCGCTCGATCCCTGGGGTATACGGCCGCGGAACTGGTGGGCGGCGACCTGCACGAGCTCATCCACCACAGCCACGCCGACGGCACTCCCTATTCGAAGTCGACCAGCCCGCTTTTGCAGGCGTTGCGGCGCTGCGAGCCGGTGCGCATGCGCGACGAAATCTTCTGGCGCAAGGATGGCAGCGCGATTGCCGTCGAGTACAGCGCCAACCCATTGGTTGAAGAAGGCCAGGTGTGCGGCATGGTGGTTGCGTTTCAGGACATTGGCGAGCGGCGGCGGCTGGACCGGATGAAGGATGAATTCATTTCCACGGTGAGCCACGAGCTGCGCACCCCGCTTACCTCGTTGCGCGCGTCGCTGGGACTCATCCAGTCGGGTGCGCTCGACAAGCGGCCCGAGAAGCAGCGGCAGATGATCGAGCTGGCCATGGGCAACTGCGACCGGCTCATCCGGCTGGTCAACGACATTCTGGATTTCGAAGGCGCGGAGAAAGGGAAGATGCCGCTGAACCGCGAAGCGGCCGAGCCCATCGATCTGCTGCGCCGCGCCACCGACGTGGCGCACAACGCGGCCGCTGAGGCGCGCATCGAGTTCCGCATTGACGCCAATGCCGCGCCGGTCTACGCTGATACCGAGCGCGTGATGCAGGTGCTGAACGAGCTGGTGACCAATGCCATCAAGTTCTCGCCGCCCGGCACCACCATCCGCCTGAGCGCGAAGAATGCCGAAGGCGGCGCGCCGGGCGTCAGGGAGGTGGTCTTTTCTGTCGAAGATCAGGGCCGCGGCATCGCGCCGGCCCAAGTGACGCGCATCTTCGAGCGCTTCCAGCAGGGCGACGCATCGGATACGCGCGAGCTAGGTGGGACGGGGCTGGGACTGGCGCTGTGCCGCAGCATCGTGGAGCAGCACGGCGGGCGCATCTGGGCCGAAAGCGAGCCGGGCAAAGGAAGCAGATTCCTGTTTACGCTGCCCGCAGCGGGCGGGGCAGACGCGCGGTAAAGGCAGCGCCCCACGCATGTGCTATTTGGTCACAGGGGGCGGCTGTAATTGATTGAGCGCATTTGCGGCGTCCTCTTCCTGAGCTTGCGCCGCATGCAAATCCTGGAGCGCCTTTTCCCTCGCGTCGCGTGCAGCTTTCAGCCGGGCCTCATCCGCAGGCTTGAACTTGCCTTCAATGAACTTCTTGGTTGATTCTGTTATCTTCTTCGCATTGTCCGCATCCCACTGCGCGTCAACGAGGTCGTCGAGGTTGGCCTTGGTCGGATGCGATTGGTATGCTTGTCGCGCACCATAGAGCTTCAGGTCCGCATCGGTTTGCTGCTTGAGTGTGATGTTGTAGTAATCCTGAAGGTCCTGCGAGAGATTCGCGAACCCCTGGTTCCAGGCGTCCTTCACAGCTTTATCCGCCGTGTCCAGGTTCCCCTCCGCGCGGTCGGTTTTGTCTTCGGCGTCTTGCAGACGTTTTTTCGCGGCGTTCATGTCGGCGGCACTTGGCGGGTTGCCGACCGGAACGGAGCTCGAGCCGCCCGCGGCGTCGTTGTACAGGTCGACGATAGAAGGGTCAGGACAGTCTGACGCACTGGAATCGCTGGCCGCAGTGGCAGATATTGCTATGGGGGTCGTGGCGGTGGTCGCGGCGGGTGTTGTGGTGCCCGGCGTGGCAATCGCCGGCGTCACGGCCGGCGCTGGGGTTGTCGGCGTTGTGGCTGGGGCCGTGGGTGTCGTCGCGCCTGGCGTAGCAGCTGCGGCCGGGGACACGGTCGGCGTGCTCGACTGCGTGCTGGGCGTGGCCGCCGGTGTGGGTGGTGCAGCACTTGACGCCGCTGGCTTGGTTGCATCGACGGCTTGGCCATTTGCGTCTTCGCTTGCCTGCGCGACACTTCCCTCCGGATGCTCGACGGTTCCGGCGCTATCCGTTGAAACGCTTTTTTCCGTTCCGGCTGGTGTCTTGAGTTCGACGGCCCTGCTCGAGAACGCGCCGCCGCTTTCGCTCGCATCAGAATAAGATTGCTTGAGGCTGGAGCCTGGGCAGCTGGTCATGAGCGGCGAACTGGTGAGCGCAGTGGGGTTGTAACTGATATTGAAGGCGGGCAGCCAGTTGGTGCGGGAGTAACCCTGAGACGGTGCTGAAGAGCCGGGAATCGTGCCCAGTCCGCCTATGGAAGCGAGTTCGGCGCGGCCCTGGCCGAGGACTGAGTAGCCGCCGTCGGCGGTGCCGGTGATGTCGCCATCGATTTCGTTATAGCCCAAGGGCACAAAGCCCGATGCATTCAGGACGCGGTACTGGTTCTGCATGGCGATGGTGGCCGATTCGCTGGTGACCGAGAACGTGATGAATCCGGTGCGCGAGGTGGGGGCAGCCTGCTGGGCGGCGCTCAGCTCCGAAGAGCCGATGATGTCGGTCTCATACAAAGGCGGCCCGTCGAAAAGGCTGGGGAAAAGCGGGCTCGAGCCGTTGAAAATGCTGAGGCGCGCCCAGTAGGTGGTTTTCTGGCCTTTGTGCAGGCTCAGGTCTTTAGCCCCCATGGTGAGCGCCATATCGAAGAACGGCAGCGTTGTCTCAGGAAAGAGCGGGCTTTCGATGGTGTAGTTGCCTTGGCCGAAGCTGAGACCCGGCCGGGGCATGAAGTACCATTCCCTGGGCGTGGCGCCGATGGGCGTGATGCGCGAGTTGCCGATGCGGATGTGAGTGTCGAAGGGATCGCCGAAAAACGACCCACGCATGACGTTGAGCTTTCCGCCGTTCAGCACTGGATTGGTCCAGAATGGCTGGAAGCTCGTGGGCGAGTTCCAGGTGGAGAGCCAACTGGCATTGTCATTTTCGCGCGAGAGGAAATTCGCCCAGTGAGCGGAGTATTTGAGTTCGGTCTGGTCGCCGGCAGTGAGGTTGGGCTGGGTCTTGAACCAGTCGTTGAAGCTGGTTGCCTGCAAATGGAGGGGATTGTACAGGGCCTCAAGCTCAGCAGGAGAAATTGCGGACTCGAAATCGTCAATCTCGTCGTATAGATCGTCGAGATAATCCTCCATGTCCCATATCGTGTACCAATCCGGGTTTGTCGCCGCGTACTCATCATCGAGCCAATATTCCATGTAGTCGGCTTCGTCCCAGAGATCGAGCAAATGGTACTTAGTCCGCAAATTGAGCTTGGCTTGCGCCGGCGCAGGAAAGTAGTTGCTGGGCAATGTGGGTGCGGCTACGGGATCGCCGATCTGTAACGTGGCGCTGCTTGCTCCCAGGTTGGGGGTCGGATCGGATTCTAGGGCCTGCAGCGTGAGCGGACCCTTCCAACTCAGCGGAATGTGAAAAGAAAAGGTGCCGTTGGCCCGTACCGGAAAATAGCCGTTACCCGTGACACCGATCTTGATGCGGGACCATTCGGGTGCGCCGTCGGGCAGGCTGTAGCTCTGGAGCGGGAAGTCGTATTCGCTCAAGCCCGGCACCGTTTTGAAGTTGTCGGCGTAACTGGACGGCCAGAGGGAGCCGGTGATGGTGTCGCCGGGATGGTAGTCGCGCGGAAACAGAATGCCAATGCTGGTGTTGCCGGGCGTTATCGGCGTCTGCGGCAATGTGGTTGCGCCCGTGGTGGTGGGCAGCTTGTAAGTGTTGAACTGCATCGACCAGCCGTGCGTGCCGATCTTCCAATCCCTGATCTCGTAACCGGTCGAGTGATAGTTGGTGATCTCCTCTGAAGTGCGCTCGCCGTGCAGGCCGTAATTCGTCAAGTCTGACGAGGCCAGGTCGCCGCGCAGATCGTACCTCAACCCGAGAGTGAACGAGAGACGGCCCTTCGGATTGAAATCCCATAGGTACGAGCCGGTCTTGTATTGCTTGCCGTTGTAATTCGTGTATTGGTAGGTGGTATCGTCGCGCAGATTGTTGTTTGGGTCGTAGACGCGGCCTTCCAGGACGCCATTGGCCGAGTTGGTGTCCTGCTCGCTGTGGCCGCCGGCGCCGTAGTCGCTCGAAGGTTGCTTGGTGGTTTGAAATTGCGGCGGTGTAGTTGGTGTGGTGGCGCCTGGAGTTGTGGATGAGGCTGGAGGCGCGGTGAGCGAGGACGGCGGCGCCGGGACAGCAGGGAAATCCAGGTTCAGCTCAATCCAGCCGGCTGGCGGCTGTGCGCTGGGGAGAACCCACTGCGATTGGCCGCTGGCGGGATTGGCATAGAGTTCCGGAGTTTGGCCGGGAAGAAAGGAAACTGATGAACCCGCTGGGGCGACCGGCGGCGGAGATTGCATGAATTCCCAGCCGGCGGGCGGTGGTGGCCCGGGGGTCATGGTCGTGATTTGACCAGTTTGCACGTTGAAGATCTCTGAGATCTGAGTTGACGAGGGCAGTTGTGAGATGTTGCCTGACTGGGGTTGCACACTGACCTGGGGGCGCGCCGGCAATGGCGCCATGACGACAGCAGCGAAGAAAACAACCAGAACGAGGGAACGCACAAAGCGTGACATGCGGAACCTCCGGGGAAGACAAGAAGCCGAAGCACAGGTCCGATGAAGACGCTCGGGGGAAAAATGGGAAAAGTCCGGAAGGATGTTGGCTGGATGGTAGCAAGTTCGCTTTCCGATGTCTATGGGAAATGGCCGGGGCCAGCAGCCGGCAGCCAATAGCCAATAGGTAGTAGCTAGAAGCTAGAAGCTAACACTGCCCCTGAAACCTGAACCTGACACGCACATGAGACAATTCCATCGACGGCCTTCCCCGCGTTGATTCCAGGGCCGCAGGTCAATCCTTCATGGGTGTTTACACGCAGGCATTCAGGCTGCTGTTCGGCCGGCCTCTGGCCACCAGCGAAGAGCGCGCCGAGCACATTGGCCCGCTGAGCGGGATTCCGGTTTTTGGGCTGGACGCGCTCAGCTCCGCAGCGTACGGTCCTGAAGCCGCCCTCACGCTCCTGATTCCGCTTGGCCTGCTCGGCGTGCAATACATCGTGCCGGTAAGCACGGCCATCGTCATCCTGCTGGGCATTGTCTACTTCAGTTATTGCCAGACCATCGAGGCCTATCCGCACGGCGGCGGCTCGTACACGGTGGCCAGCCAGAACCTGGGCGAGGGAGCGGGACTGCTGGCCGCGGCCGCTTTGATGATCGACTACATTCTCAACGCCTCGGTGGGCATCTCGGCGGGGGTGGGCGCGCTGATTTCGGCCGTGCCCAGCCTGCAGCCGCACACGCTCAAGCTGTGCCTTCTGGTGCTGGTGATTCTCACCATTGTGAACATGCGCGGTGTGCACGATACCGGTGTGGTCTTCATGATCCCCACCTACCTGTTCACGGGAACGTTGCTCATCGTAATCGCCGTGGGCGGATGGCAAACGGTCCACGCGGCAGGCCATCCCATACCGGTGACGCGCATGCCCGCGTTTACCCCGGCGACCGTGAACTTGGTCGGCTGGTGGCTGCTGCTGAAAGTATTCTCGTCGGGCTGCACGGCCATGACCGGCGTTGAAGCGGTGAGCAACGGGGTCATGGCCTTTCGTGATCCCACACAAAAGAATGCCAGGGCTACGCTCACCATCATCATCGCTCTGCTCGCCGTTCTGCTGCTGGGCATCGCGCTGCTGTGCCGCGCCTACGGCATTGCCGCCACCGATCCCGGCCTTCCCGGTTACGAGAGCGTGCTCTCCATGCTGACGCGCGCCGTCATGGGGCACGGATGGTTCTACTACCTCACCATCGCCTCAGTGCTGCTGGTGCTGGCATTGAGCGCAAATACATCGTTCGCCGACTTTCCGCGGCTGACGCGCGCCATTGCCACCGACGGCTATATGCCGCGCGTGTTTCTTATTCGCGGCCGGCGGCTGCTTTATTCATGGGGTATTTACGTGCTGGTGGTGCTCACCGCGGCGCTGTTGATCTTTTTTGGCGGTGTCACCGACCGGCTGATTCCGCTGTTCGCGATCGGCGCGTTTCTGGCCTTCACGCTTTCGCAGGCGGGCATGGTGATGCACTGGAAGCGGCAAGGCCATGCTCCGGTGCGCATGATCGTCAACGGATTGGGCGCCGTGGCTACGGGCATCACCACGCTGGTGGTGCTGGTGGCCAAGTTTCTCGACGGCGCCTGGATCACCGTGCTCCTGGTAGCGGTGATGATCCTCTTTATGCGCGCCGTGCATCGCCACTATGTGCGGGTGAACCGCGAAATCGATCTCAACCGGCCGTTCCACCCCGCCCAGATCGGCGAGCCCATTGTCATCGTTCCCGTTGATCGCTGGAGCCGCATCAGCGAGAAGGCGCTTTCGTTCGCGCTCTCCATGTCGTGCGACATTCGCTGCGTGCACGTGCGCACCAGCGACGAGCCCGATCCCTTTCCCGAGGTTTGGGAAAAAGATATCGTTGCGCCGCTCAAGAAAGACGGCCGATGCGTTCCCAAGCTGGTGATGCTCAAATCGCCTTATCGCTATATCCTCTACCCCATCCTCGACTACGTGCTGAGCGTGGAGCATGAAAGCGCCACCTGCAAGGTGTGCGTGATTGTCCCCGAGCTGGTGGTGCAGCGCTGGTGGCAGGGTATGCTGCACAACCGGCGATCCGACTTATTGAAAGTGATGCTGCTGATGCGCGGCAACCGACGCATTATTGTCATCAATATTCCCTGGTATCTCGGAGAGGGTTGAGTTGATTTGCATCCCAGGCGCGCTCTCCTTCCCGTAGAGCGCGCGTCCCAATTGAAGTGGTTTTTGAGCCGGCGATTTGAGCCCTCCTGAGTTGGTTTGCGGCGCCGGTACGCCGCAAAATTGGCAGGCTGCAGGCTTCGTGAAAGCCGGGGGGAAAGGATAGTCTAGAAGGGTAGCGGAAAGTGAGTCAGAGCGCCTGTTCCGGAGCCGTTTCCGGAAGCGGGCAGGCATGCTCTCATATGCTTGATCTTGAGGGGAGTTTTGAAGTTGAAGAGGACGTTCTTGTTTTGCATTCTGGCTGCGGCATTTGCGGCCCTGCCGGCCGCCGCCCAATTGAACCCCGAAGCTGCGCCGCCGCCGGAACAAGGAGCACAGGCATATAAATATGAGGGCTATATCGGCGTTGCCTACACCCGTATCAGGCAGGTGCCTAATTCCTTCAGCGGCCTGGTGGGCGAAAAGATATCGATGGGCCGCGATTGGGGCAAATACTTCCAGCTCAACGGATCCGTCGACTACTACAGTGTGGGCACGGGCAGTGTGAATAACCCCAGTCCGGGCCACCCGACGGCCTATACATTCATGGTTGCGCCCACCTTCCACGTGACGCTCTACGAGAACCTGAGCGGAGAAATTTTTGGCGAGATGGGCGGAGAGCATACCGGAGGCGAAAGCATGACGCCCAACATCTCCTTTGCGGGGGGCTTTGGCGGAGGCTTCACCTATAGCCTGCCCCACCATTTTGCCGTGCAACTCACCGGCGATCGCGTGGGCGCATCGTTTTCGCTGCCCAACAATACGCCGAACCTGGGCTATGCATCGCATCGCACCTGGAACGCGCGCGTGACCATGGGCCTGGTGTACAGGTTCTAGCCGCAGGGAGCGGGGAACAGGCGGAGCGCGGCGCGTTCTTCCGTCTGCGCGAACCGGCCGCGTGCTACACTTCCTGCCGTTATGAACCTCCGCATCCGCAACCTGCTCAATCTTCTGTTCTGCCTGTGCTGTGCAGCGGCGCTTCTGGGCGCGCAGCCCAACCCGGCTCCGCACCTTGAAAAGCGCGGCGCGGCCACGCAGCTCATCGTCGACGGCCAGCCGTTCCTCATGCTTTCGGGCGAACTGCACAACTCCTCTTCGTCAAATCTCGACTACATGAAGCCGATCTGGCCGAAGCTGGCCGCGATGGGCCTGAACTCGGTGGTGACCCCGCTCAGTTGGGAACTGATTGAGCCCGCCGAGGGCCAGTACGATTTCACGCTCGTCGACGGACTCATCGACCAGGCCCGGCAGGCGCACGAGCGCATCGTGTTTTTGTGGCTGGCAACGTGGAAAAACGGCATGTCGAGCTACGCGCCGGTTTGGGTGAAGCAGGATTCACGGCGATTCGAGCGCGTGGTGATTCATGGCAATCAGGTGGAGATTCTGAGCCCGCTTTGCGCGGCCACGCGCGATGCCGACGCGCGCGCCTTCGCGGCTCTGATGCATCACATCAGGGAAGTGGACCAAAGCCAGCACACGGTCTTGATGATGCAGATTGAGAACGAAGTGGGCGTGCTGGGCGGCTCGCGCGACCGCTCGGAGGCCGCGAACAAGTTGTTCGCCGGCCCGGTTCCCGCCCAGTTGACCGCGTATCTCAAGGCGCATCGTGACGATCTGCATCCCGATCTGCGCGAATTGTGGGTTGCCAACGGCGCCAAAATGGCGGGGACATGGACCGAGGTGTTCGGCGAGGGCGAACGTGCCGACGAGATCTTTATGGCGTGGCAATACGCCAGCTTCATGCAGGCCGTGACGCGAAGCGGCAAAACCGAATACGACATTCCCATGTATGTAAACACCTGGCTGCCGTCAGACAACACGCCGCCCGGCGAGTACCCGAGCGGAGGTTCGCAGCCGCGCGTGATGGATGTGTGGAGGGCCGCGGGGACCGCCATCGATTTCTACTCGCCTGATTTGTATGCGTCGAATTTTGAGGAGTGGTGCCGGCGCTACCATCGCAACGGGAATCCACTCTACATGCCGGAGACGCGCGGCGGAGCGGCGGGCGCGGCCAACGTGTTTTACGCGCTGGGCGAGGAGGCGGGATTCGGGTTTTCACCCTTCGGGATTGATTCGGAGGCCGGCGAGACTGATCCGCTGGCCGAGAGTTACAAGGCGATTGCTGCCGTGGCGCCGCTGCTGCTTGAGCATCAGAGCGCGGGCGACGTGCATGGGTTTTTGCTCGATCGCGAGCGGAGCTCCGTGGACTTTCTGATGAACGGCTACACGCTACATGTGAGCCTCGACAGCATCTTCGGCGGAGAAGCGGAGAGCGGGTTTGGCCTGATCATGGCCGACGGCAAGGACGCGTTTCTGGGTGTCGGCAAGGGTTTTCGCGTAACGTTTTCGCCGTATCCGGCCGGCGGCCCGCGCGTCGGCATCGGCGCGGTGGATGAAGGGCGATTCGACGGTGGCAGCTGGATTCCCGGCCGGCGCTTGAATGGTGACGAGAACGACCAGGGCCAGTACTGGCGCTTCGATCCACACCAGGTGCACACCGAGAAGGTCACGCTGTACCGGTTTGAGTGAAATAGCCAGTCGGAGACAGGCGAAATGTTTCGCCGGTCCAAAAAGAAAAGCCTGGCGCGAGGGCCAGGCTTTTTCTTCTTCAAATGAGGCCGCCCGTTTCTAGATCGCTGAGGCGGTCACAGTGACGGTGAAGGTTTGAGTCGAAGCAGCCGAGGTGGGTGCCGGGCTGCCTGTTGGTGTCACGGTGAAGGTATAAGTACCAGCCGTGGTTCCTGGGATCGTGGTTGAGCTGCTTCTGCCACCGCTGCCGCAGGCCGCGAAGGTGCCTAGCGTGATCAGCACCAGAACGATGCCCACCATGGCCCTCCAGCTACGGCGCCGCGCCGGGATGCCGAAGAAGACGAGCAGCGCCAGCAACGCTCCCGTGCCTGCGCCCAGCCAGCCCTTACCCTTGCCCATCCTGGGATAGACGAGGTCTGACGAGGTCGCTGCGACGATGGTTACGGTGGCCGTCGCCGTACCGCCGGTCGTACCCGTACTGAGCGAGACGGACGGGTTTTGGGTGATGGAGCAAGTCGGATTGTCGCCTGACTGGTTGGCGGGACCTCCCGAATTCAGCGAGCAGCTCAGGGTCACTGTACCGGTATATCCGCCGCTGCCGGTCACCGTGATCGCCGACGTCGTTGTGGTGGTGGGAGGCGTGATACTCGCGGCAGTGCCGGCCGCGAGCGTGTAGGCCCCCACCGCCACCGTCACCGAGCTG
>JASHYS010000079.1 GCA_030042915.1 Acidobacteriaceae bacterium | reverse complement strand
ATCTCCAGCAGCGCCGTGGCCATCAGAAACCCCGCGCCCAGCGCAACAAAATAGCGCAGATAGCGCTCCACGCCGTGCGCGCGCACCAGCACCAGCCCGCCGGCCACATCGGCCAGCGCGGCAATGGCGCCGAGAATGAGCGAGGTCGTAAGCATTCAGCCGCTGTGCCGGATGTGCAGCACATCGCCATCCTGCACTACGTAATCTTTTCCTTCCAGCCGCAGCGTGCCCTTGGCCCGCGCCGCTGCTTCTGAGCCGGCTTCCAGCAGATTGTCCCAGCGGATGGTTTCGGCGCGGATGAAGTGATGCTCGAGATCGGAATGAATAGCGCCGGCCGCCTGTTGCGCCCTCGAGCCGACAGGAACCGTCCACGCGCGGCACTCGTCTTCGCCTGCCGTAAAAAAGCTGATCAGTCCCAGCAACTCGTAGCTCTTGCGGATGAGCCGCACCAGCCCGCTCTCCTTCAGTCCGTAGCTCTCGAGGAAATCCGCGGCCTCGGCGTCGTCCATCTCCGCCAGCTCCGCTTCCACCTTGCCGCAGATGGCCGTCGCGCCTGCATTGGGCCGATGCGCCAACGCGTCCAACTTGTGCCGGCTCACGGCCGCTTCCAGGTCGGCGCCCAGCGTCGCGCTCTCGCCCACGTTAAGGACATACAAGATGGGCTTTTGCGAAAGAAACATGAAGCCTTTGATGAGCTTCTTCTCTTCCGGCGTCATCTCCAGCACGCGCAGCGGAATCTCCTTCTCCAAAGATTCCTTCGAGCGCAGCAGCAACGCCTGTTCCCGCTCCAGATCGCTGGTGCGGCCTTTCTTCATGTCTTTTTCCACGCGCTCCAGCCGCTTTTCCACCTGCTCCAGGTCGCTCACAATCAAGTCGAATTCGACGCTCCTGGCGTCGCGCAGCGGATCGATGGGCCCCACGTGCGCAATCGATTCCTCTTCGAAGGCTCGCAGCACATGAATCAGCGCATCCACGTTGCGCAAGTTGGTCAGATACGCGGTCTCTTTCAGCGCCTCCTGCCCGATCGCCGCCACGTCAACAAACTCCACTGAAGCAAACGTGGTCTTCTTGGGCGAATAAAGCGCCGACAGCTTCTCCAGCCGCGCGTCGGGCACGCGTGCCACACCAATGTGGGCCTCGCGCGGGTTATGCCCGTGCTCTTCCACCTTGGCTTTGGTCAGGATTTTGAATAACGAAGTCTTGCCCACCTGCGGCAGGCCGATAATGCCGGTCTTCATAGTCGTTCCGTCTTAGCTCGCGCGAGCAGTCACGCGGCGGCGAAGCCTCTACGATGATACAAGATCGTGCTCATCAGCCTTTCCCATTCGATCGCAAATTCTATTTCGGGTAGTGGGCCAGTTTGAATCCGTTTTGAAAGGGCACGACTTCAGTCGTGCCGCAAATGCCGGAAAGAAAAGAGAGGGCTTTAGCCCCTGAGGGGAGTTTTTTTCAAACTGACCCACTGCCCTATTTCGCCTTCGCGGCTTTGCGCTTCACAAACTTCAGCGCCGTCAGTTGCGCTGAAACCGAAGCAATCTTCACGTCGACCACGCCCGCGGCCAGGCCCGTTGCCCGCACATCGTTCTCGTCGATGCGATGACCGGGCCCTTTGCGGTAAACGATCCAGATCGGTATTCCGCTCTTCAGCAACTCGGCCGTCCTGGTGAATGCGGCTGCGAGTTCCGCCGGCGTGTTCACGCGAGCCACAATCACATCGGCTGACCCGCGAGTGGAGGTTCGGGCGTCGCTCAGCGCCTCGCGCAGAGCATCGTCATCCAACCTGCCCAGCGTGCGAACCATCGACCCGGGAGTGATGCCGAGTTTCTTCGCCAGCGTCGGCGGCGGCGCCAGGAATGCTTTGGCCCATTTTTCCGCCGTGGCTTCACCCAGCTCCAGCGACACAACGGCTCCGTCGAATTTGAACCGCAGCGCTGCGCCCTCTGCGCGTACTTGCCGCATGGCGGCAAACGGAATCCTCTTGCGAATGGCTCCACGCAATATCAATTCGGGCGGCTCGAGCAGCGCTTTCACCCGCTCCGTCGCGCCGTTCCACTGGCAGATGCAGTTGGCTTCGCGGCCCATCGCAGCACCTTCGCGGTTCCCTTTTCAGGCTCGCGTGCTTTCGGCCCACGCAACCAGCGCCACGGTGGCCAGGCCCAGCACCAGGATCGCTTCCTCCACATGCTCGCTGCGATTGTGCAGTCCGTTAAAATGCGCCGTAACTGGATTGCCTGTGTCTGCCGTGTCAATCGCGCCGCCCGCAGCTCGGCGATCCCGCTCCATTGCGGGAATGATGCCATATTGCGAGTAGGCGGTGCAGCCCAGCATCAGAACCACGAGAATCATGGGCGCCAGCACTGCGCGCGGCTTGTAAATGTGCCAGGCCGGCGCCAGCGCCATCACCGCCAGCGCCACCATCCCCGACACCAGTCCCATACCGTGCAGGATGCGGATCAACGCACCCACGATCGTCCCCGCAGTGTGCGTATCCGGCGCCAGAGTGGTGAATGTAATTGCGGCCACGATGGGAAAGAAAATCTCTGCTCCCAGCCAGACGATCAGCGACAAAAAGAGCAAGGTTCGAAGGAGCGTCCTCATTCAGGAAGGATACAAGGGAACGCGGACCAGGAAACAGAAAAAGCTCTCAGCGAAAGGCTGCAAGCGGAAAGCTGCAAAAGAAACGCTGCCGGCAAGCCGGCGCGTCAGCGGAAAAGCGGGCAACGAAGACGGCCATGCTACTCAAGTGGCTGGGCTCTGTTTCGACTTGCGGGCTTTGGCAGCGGCCGCAAGAGAGGTACGGCGGCGTTCAAGCGTGGCAATCGCATCCGGCATGCCGAGCACGACCTGTTCCATGTGGTAGAGCATGGTGGGCTCGCTGAACGTGGAACGCAGCTTGCTGATATACGGATGCAGCTTGGCAAACGTGGCGACGATCTCAGTGTGCGCGGCGAGGAACGCGGCCTGATCGATGGCCCCCGTGGTGACGAGCGAGGCGGCCATATCCCAGTAGCTGATCACCATGCGGAACCGGGCATTGTGTTCGCGCAGGCCGGCCATCGCTTCGTCGAAGCTCTCGGGGTTGAATTCCATCACAAACCATGAGCGCGCTTCGCGGAGCACCGGCTCCCGGCGCAGAT
>JASHYS010000078.1 GCA_030042915.1 Acidobacteriaceae bacterium | reverse complement strand
TTGCAATGGATATCTTCCTTCTCCAGAATCTCGGCGGCGCGAATGCCCTCCCAGGTTGAAGCGATCTTGATGAGCACACGATTGCGGCCTATGCCTGCTGCATCGTACTGCGCGATGATGCTGCGCGCCTGTGCAATCGTAGCTTCGGTGTCGTACGAAAGGCGGGCGTCAACTTCGGTGGAAACGCGGCCCGGAATGATCTTGAGAATTTTCTTGCCGAAGGCGATGGCCAGCCGCTGGAAAGCGAGGTTCGCGACTGCCTGATCGGTCGCGCCCTCACCCAGCTCTTTGCGCGCATCCATCAAGACGCCGTCCACAATGGGCTGATATTGCGGCATCTGTGCCGCCGTGGTGATCAGCGAGGGATTGGTCGTGGCATCCTGGGGATGGAATTGCTCCATCGCTTCCATGTCGCCGGTGTCGGCAACCACAACGGTATATTTCCGCAATTGCTCAAGAAGGTTTTCCGGCATGTTTTCTCCTCCGGGGAATAGGTGGCAGCTCGCCTCCTACTGCAACAGTTTACCCCCTCCTTAGGATGCGACGTGTGAAAGCCGGTTGCATCCCTCGGGGGCCTACGCTATTTCGGTTTCGACAGCGTTTGAAAGCACGCCTAATCCAGGAATTGAGACTTCGACGCGATCGCCTGCGGCCAGAGGCCCCACGCCCGACGGCGTCCCGGTGAGGATCAGGTCGCCCGGCTCGAGCGTGAAAGCGGCCGTGATGTAGCTTAGTAGAGCCGGAACCGGGAAGATGAAGTCGCGCGTGGATCCGCGCTGGCGCAGTTCGCCGTTGACTCGCGTTTCGATGCTGACTCCGCTGTCGAGGTCGAGCTCGTCGCTAACGATCGGGCCCACCGGGCAAAACGTATCGAATCCCTTGGCGCGCGTCCACTGCGTGTCCTTCTTTTGCAGGTCGCGAGCCGTGATGTCGTTAGCCAGCGTAAAACCGCGCACGATTTTGCGCCAGTCGTCTTCGGGCTTCAGTCCTCGAGCGCGACGGCCGATGACGAGCGCCAGTTCGCCCTCGAAGTCCACGCGCTCTGACGCGGGAGGCAAACGCACCACGCCGCCGGGACTGAGAAGCGATGAGGGCGGCTTGAAGAAGAGGAGCGGTTCGGCAGGCATCTGGTTGCTGAGCTCGCTGACATGCTCGCGATAGTTGCGACCGACGCAGATGATTTTTGTCGGCTTGACCGGCGGCAGCAAATCGGCCTGGCTCAGCGGCATGGGCTCGAAGTGGAAACTCCCGGCAGTTGCGCTGCCATGCTCGATGCGATAGGCCAGGTCTTCTTCGGGCGCGTCGATCAGGGAAATGATGCGCAATTCGCCCGCGCGCATTTGCACCGCGCCGTAAAAACTTTGGCCGCCCAACCGGAACCGGCAGTATTTCATTGGAAACCTCCTTGCGTCGCGCTACGGCGAGGCGGCCGTCTCCTGGGCTTCGGCCGAGCGGTCGCTTTCGTGGCCCTCCTGGTCGATCGCGCTCACGGCGTACGCGTAGGTGTGGCCGGGCTGCACATGGTCATCGTGATAGGCAGGTTCGGCAACTGGCTGCGCGGGCGAGATGCGCTGCCATTCCGCTTCCGCTCCTGACCCTCCGGGCTCGCGCCGGTAAACGATGTAGCCTGCCAGATCGGGTTCAGTGTTGGGTTGCCAGTTCAGGTCGATCGCCGCGCTCGCGCCGTTTTCAGCAGGCGTCGCCACTGCGGCCAGAGCCCTGGGCACGGCCGGAGGAAAACTTTCGATGGCTTCAACACGCTGCGGAGGCGACAGCGCTGAGGCCAGCTCCAGCGTCTGGCCGTTCACCGTGACGCGAGCGACGCGCTGTGCGCGATACTCGTAGGTCTCGCCGATGCGAATGTCTGCATCGAGAGCGCGGTCAGTGTTCGCCTCGGCTTCAACCAGCAGGGTTTGCTCCTCCGGCTCGGCGGGAGGCGCAAGCAGACCTTGCGTGATGTTTTGCGGGGCGGGTTTCTGAGCCGGCGGACTGAGCCGCTTGCGCACCATCCGGATGAACGTGGGGGGTGAGCCGGCCGGGGCCGGATTCCAGCGAAGCAGGACCGCGTCGCGCCGCATTGCAGCGCTGAGCCCGGTGACCCCGGCCGGCGCCTGGCCGGCCAGAATTTGCGCGGCGTTGGAAAGGCCCGCGGAGCGGCCTTTGCGATTGTCGAGCTCGACAGAATAACTGAGAACGCGCGGAGTGCCTGAAGCGAGTGGCGTGGGCAGCGTGTCGGTGAAAGCTCCGGTTGCGCCGGGAGCGAGCTCGAGCGTCGCCGCGGCGGTGCAACTCGTGGAAGGGGATTCATTGCGGCACACGCGCACGGTTATATTGCCCTTGAGCAGCGTTTTATCTGTGCTCTTCGTGGGCATGGTCCAGGCCAGCGCCACCTGGTCGCCGGTCCGCGCGGCGGAGAGATCGCTGACCGGAACAGGGAGGTTCAGCGAGGGCGGCTGAGGCGCACCCGGCATGCCGCAGGCTGTGAAGACCGACGTGACGGCGCACGCGAAAGCCAGCAACGCGATCCGCTGCGCCATCTCAAGGTTTTTCCCACATTGCATTGCGCTTTCAGTCTAACGGAACGGATGCGATCGTCGAGGTTGCGTTCGCGGCGGTCCGTCGCGATAACGCGTTCCCTCCCGGTCCCAAGGCGAGCGACCGCGGGCGCCCGCCGAGCTTCAGATTTTGCGCAGGTTGGCGAACCTCTCCATCAGCTTCTTGATGCCGTGGCGCGCAAAGTGAACGGTGAGCTTGGTGTCTTCGCCCTTGCCTTCGCGCGCCAGCACGGTGCCTTCGCCATATTTGGCGTGCAGCACGCGTTGGCCTTTTCTCAGGCCGGAGGCGCCGTTGGTTGCCGGGATGTCCATCGGAGGTTGCGCGAAGGAACCGGAACGGGCGCTGCCCGATTTGCTGCCGAAGAAGCGCGCAATGTTCTCCACTGAACGAGGCGAAGAGGCGCGCGGAATCTCCTGGCTCTCGTCCTCGTAGTTGAAGTGCGTCTCGCCGGAGTCGCTGGAGCGGCGGGGCGACCGCGCGTGAGAGGGCACGTAGGCGGGCGTCGACCACCGTGGGCTTCGCGTGCCGAGGTTTTCGATCAACCGTTCGGGAACTTCTTCGAGAAAACGCGAAGGTATGCTGGCCTCGGGAATGTCGGCGCCGTAGCGGCGGCGATAATGAGCGCGCGTGAGGATGAGCGTATTCATGGCGCGCGTCATGCCCACGTAGCAGAGACGGCGCTCCTCTTCAAGATCGCCCTCTGGATCGTTCAGCGTGCGCGAGTGAGGGAACAGGCCGTCCTCCATGCCAGCGAGAAAGACCAGCGAGAATTCGAGGCCCTTGGCTGCGTGCAGGGTCATGAGCGTGACCCGCGCATTGGGATCGAACTGGTCGGTGTCGGCAGCCAGCGCGGCATGATCGAGAAACTCGGCGAGGGTTTCGCCGCGCTCCTCGGCGTCGTGCGCGGCGTTGGCCAGCTCCTTCAGGTTCTCAATGCGGCTGAAGGCCTCGGGCGTGCCTTCGGCTTCGAGAGCTTTGATGTAGCCGGTGCGATCGATAAGGAACCGGATCAGCTCAGGGAGGGTGGCAGCGTCGCCAGGCGAGCGGAATCCGGTTTCCTCTTCTCCCTCGTCCTCGTCGTCGCCTTTTTGTGCCCTTGTTCCCTCGCTCCCCGCTGGGGTGGCTTGCTCCCTGCTTGCCGCGCCGAAGTCGAACCCCGTATCCATTGCATCAGCCTGCGATTCGGCGACGTCAGCGGCAAGCTTGCCTGCAAAATCGGGATCCATCATGGCCTGCGCATCGAGAATGAGCTGGCGAAAAGAGTCGAGAGCCAGGAGCGCGCGCGCCGGGATCAAACGGTTGGCGATGGCCGCCGCGATCGAGTCCCAGGTTGACTGTCCGGTTTCGAGCGCGAGCCGCTCCACGGTTTCGAGAGTGGTTTTGCCAATGCCGCGTGCAGGAGTGTTGATGATGCGCTGGAGCGCCATAGAGTCGTGCGGATTGCGGACCAGGCGCAGGTAGGCGAGCAGATCCTTGATCTCGGCGCGCTCGTAGAAGCTGAAGCCGCCGACCATGCTGTAGCTGATGTTGTAGCGGCGCATGGCTTCTTCAATCAGTCGCGACTGCGAGTTGATGCGATACAGCACCGCCACGGCTCCGCCCGCTCTGCGGTTTTGCGTTTCGGACGAGTCCTGTGCCCGCAGAAACGCCTGGATTTTGTCAGCGATAAAAAGCGCCTCGTTCTCGCCGTCGGGCGCTTCGTAATAGCCGATCTGCGAGCCGCCCTGGCGCTCGGTCCAGAGCTTTTTTCCCTTGCGCCTCACGTTGTTGGCAACCACGGCGCCCGCAGCTTCCAGAATGTTCTGCGTGGAGCGGTAGTTCTGCTCCAGGCGAATGATGCGGGCGTTGGGGAAGTCCTTCTCGAACTCCAGAATGTTGCGAATGTCCGCCCCTCGCCAGGAGTAGATACTCTGGTCTTCGTCGCCCACGGCGCACACATTCTTGTGCTCGCCGGCCAGAAGCTTCATCAGCTCATACTGCGGGCGGTTGGTGTCCTGGTATTCGTCCACGAGGACATATTGATAGTGGTGCTGATAGCGCTCTCGCACCTGTGAAGAGGATTTGAGCAGACGCACGGCTTCCAGCAGCAGGTCGTCGAAGTCCATGGCGTTGTTCTTGCGCAGTTCGGTCTGGTACGCCTGGAAAATGTGGGCAACGCGCTCGCTCGTGGGATCTTTGGAGCCAAGAAAATAATCCTGGGGATCGACCATATGGTTTTTGGCCCAGGAGATGCGGCTCTGCACGGCGCGAGGGGTGAGCTGCTTGGTGTCGAGGCCCATGCGCTTCATGATCTGCTTGATCAGGCCCTGCTGATCGTTTTCATCGAAGATGGTGAAGGCGCGGGTGAGGCCTTTGTCGTCGATTTTCAGCGCCTCGATGTCGCGGCGCAGGATGCGCACGCAGAAGGAGTGAAAAGTCGAAATCAGCGGCTTGGCCAGCGAGGAATGGCCGAGCAGCTCGTCGACGCGCTCAGCCATTTCACCCGCCGCCTTGTTGGTGAAGGTAACGGCAAGAATGGAGTCGGGCGCGACATTCTTCTCGCGGATTAGCCATGCGATGCGGTGGGTAATCACGCGGGTTTTGCCCGACCCCGCGCCGGCAAGGATGAGCAAAGGGCCCTCGGTCGCCTCAACCGCGGCGCGTTGTTCGGGATTTAAATGGGCGAGAAGGGGGTGCAAGGCTGAGGTCCGGCGAGAAGGGTCCTGAATCTAGTTTAGCGTTCGGCACGGACCGCAGGCGCGCCCGCCCAGCGGATGCCGGCCGCCGATCAAGGTAATCCAGTTGAGATTACCTTTGCGCATATTTTCGGTGACTTAAGTTGCGCGCTTAGATAACGACGGAGAGTGGCACAAAAGGCAATATCGGATTTATTTATTAAGAAGGATTTAACTACCCCCAAAGTTCCCACGGGCTCGATGTATGCCGACGAAGCTCCTTGGTTTTGCAAGTGTGGTCTTGGTGATGGGGTTGGCAAAGGTGGCGATGGCCGCGCCTGTCTGCCCTATGAAGACCACCGCTCCCTTGGATACCCGCATCTTTGCCAATTCAGGCGATCAGGGCCTGTGGCGCGAATATCGCACCCTCGACGACGCCCCGGCGCTCAACATGAAGGGCGACATGTTGGGAGAATTCTGGCAGGTCAACAAAAAGATCAGGTCCGCCTATCTCGTGGAGCGCGGCCAGAACTTCACGATATCGACGCGTTACTGCTTCGACGAGGCAGGCAATCTCGATGGCGTCGGTTTCGAAATTGAAACCGCGTTGGGCTGGGGCCATCGCATGGAAGGGTCAGTCTCTGGCGGTGCGTTCCTTGCCACCACGTCAGAATTCTTCAACCTGAGCAACGGCAAGAAAGTTCCCAGGCCCGGCGGCGTGGAAAGCGTGCCGCGAGCTTTGCAGCCGGTTCTCTATTTGAACCAGAGCGAACTGCCGTTTGCGTCGCTGCTCACAGTGGATGCGAAGGCGAAGAAGAGCACGCCCGCAGTCACTGCGCCGGTCCCAACCCAGAGCGTTGCCGAAAGCCCTCGGACGCCATCCGGCAGTTGAGCGATTTGCGCGCCATCCGCAGGATGTGGAAACAAACGACTTGGCAGGCGATCGTTACCGAAGGCATCGACGACGCGGTGACCATGGGGCTCTTCGAGCGCAATCGAGCGGGGAGGGTGGATTAGCCCGCGCGTAGGATTTATCAGTTTGAGGCCGCATGACATCATGCGGCCATGAGTAGAAATAGAGTTGCCTTGGTTCTCTCCCTGCTTGCCGTCGGCACCGCTCCTCTCGCCGCGGCGGCGTCTGCCTGCAATGTGCAAGCGAAAGTTCCGGCAAGCGCACGCACGCTTGCCAAAACCAACATCCTGAGCGACTGGCTCGAGTACTCCAGCCTCGACGAAGCTCCCACTCTTATGCTTGACGGCGGGATGTCGGCGCAGGTCTGGCAGGATCACGGTGCGAATCAATCGGTGACGATCGTCGAGCCGGGACAGAACTTCTCCATGGTCACGCGCTACTGCTTCGACAGCCATGGTGCGCTCCAGGGCGTGGGATTGGAGATTCGCACGCCGCTGGGGTGGGGCTATCGTGCGGAGGGATCGGTTTCCGGCGGTGCGTTCCTTGCCGCCACGTCAGAATTCTTCAACCTGGGAAACGGCAAGCGGGTTCCGAAGCCGGAGGACGTGGCCCGGGTACCGCGTGCGTTGCAGCCGGTTCTCTATTTGAAGCAAAGCGAACTGCCGTTTGCATCGCTGCTCACAGTGACTGCAAAGGCGAAGAAGCACACACGCGCAGTGAGCGCGCCGAACCCAACCGAGAGCGTTGCAGAGACCTCCGGGGCTCCATCGGGCAATTGACGGCCTGCGCTCTGCAGTTTGCAATTCCGCGCCCAATCCCTTACTATTGATACTGTTGCGCAGGAGGGAATCCCTGCGCTGTCAATTGCACCACGGCTTTCAGCTCCTGCTGACAAGGTGAAGCGGCCCTAAAACGCTGCCCCTCCGGCCAGGAGTCCCGCGAAAGTGGGCTGGTGAGAGCGGTGGGAGACGAGGGAAGCATGGGTCATCCTGGTAAGAACATTGCGAAGGCGCGCGCCGCTGTCACCAAGCCGGCGTATCCGCTGCCTGAAGCAGTCAATCTCCTCAAGCAAGTCAAGTACGCCAAGTTCGACGAGACCGTCGATCTGACGATGCGTTTGGGCGTGGATACCCGCCACGCCGATCAGATGGTACGCGGCACGGTGGTGCTTCCGCACGGGCTGGGCAAGACCAAGGTGGTGGCCGTGATCGCCGCTGGCGACCGGCAGAAAGAAGCGCAAGCAGCCGGTGCCGACTTTGTGGGCGGCGAGGAGATGGTGGAGAAGATCCAGAAGGAAAACTGGACGGAGTTCGACGCGCTGATTGCCACACCCGACATGATGAAGGTGGTGGGACGGCTGGGCAAGGTTCTGGGACCGAAGGGTCTGATGCCGAATCCAAAGACCGGAACCGTAACCATGGACGTGGGCGCAGCAGTCAAGGAGATCAAGGCCGGCAAGGTGGAGTTTCGCGCCGACAAGACCAGCCTGGTGCACGTTCCTGTGGGCAAACTCAGTTTTGACCCGCAAAAGCTGATCGACAATGCCACCACGGTGATCACGTCGATCGTGCGCGCCAAGCCTTCGGCGGCCAAAGGCAAATACATCAGGAGCGTCACGCTAAGCTCGACCATGGGGCCGGGCGTTCCGCTGGATTCGCAAATTGCGGACGCGGCGGGCAAGAAGTA
>JASHYS010000077.1 GCA_030042915.1 Acidobacteriaceae bacterium | reverse complement strand
GTAGCCGATGTGCTTTTTGGTGACTGCAATCCCGGCGGCAAGCTGCCCATCACCATTCCGCGCTCGGCCGGCCATCTGCCCGCGTTTTACAATTACAAGCCGTCGGCGCGGCGCGGCTACCTCTGGGACGACGTCTCGCCGCTCTACGCATTCGGCTACGGTCTCAGTTACACCAGCTTTTCCATCGACGAGCCGCGGCTCACGAAGAAAAAGATTCCGCGCAACGGTTCAACGCGCCTTCTGGTGGACGTGACCAACACCGGAACCCGTGACGGAACCGAAGTTGTGCAGCTTTATATTCGCGACCGGGTCAGCTCCGTCACCCGGCCTGTGAAAGAGCTGAAGGGATTCCGCAAAGTGCGCCTGCAGCCGGGCGAAACCACAACCGTGGCCTTCGACATTACCCCCGCGCTGCTTTCGTTCTATGACATCAATATGAAATACGTGGTCGAGCCCGGCGAGTTTGAGCTGATGATCGGCAACTCCTCCCGCGATGCGGACCTGAAAAAGCTGGTCCTGCAAGTGACGAAGTAGACGCAGCCGGAAAAACGGCGAAAGACGAGGCGGCTATGGTCGAAAAACTTTCATTCGCTGAGAAATTTGGTTACGGCCTGGGCGACATGGCAGCCAACTTTGTCTTTCAGGCCCTGCTGGCGCTGCAGCTCGACTTCTACACGCACACCTTCGGCCTCACCGCGGCCCAGGCGGGAACGCTCTTTCTGGTTGTCGGGCTTGGCGTGGCCTTCCTTAACCCGGTCATGGGCGTCATCGCCGATCGCACCAGCACGCGATGGGGAAAGTTCCGGCCATGGTTGCTCTGGACCGCGCTGCCGTTCGGCGTTTTTGGCGTTCTCACCTTCACCACGCCGAACCTGAGCCCGGGCGGCAAGATCGTCTATGCGTGGACAACCTACATCCTTCTCCGGCTGATTTACACCATGAACAACGTGCCGTATGCATCGCTCAACGCCGTGATGACATCGGACCCCGATGAGCGCAACAGCATCGCGTCGTATCGCCAGATTTTTGCCAATAGTGCGGGCTTCATTGTGCAGAGCCTGGCGGTGTTGATGGTGGCGTGGCTGGGGCGCGGCAACGATGCGCGCGGCTACCAGCTCACCATGGGCCTGCTCTCCTGCCTGAGCGTCGTCTTCTTCATCATTTCCTTCGCGGCCAGCAAAGAGCGCATCCAGCCCGACCCGCAGCAGAAGACTTCGCTCAGCCAGGACCTGTCTGACCTTTTCAGCAACCGTCCCTGGGTCGCGCTGTTCCTGGCCACGCTGTTCTATTTCATGGCGATTGTGATCCGCGGCAACGTGATGCTGCCCTACTTCCGCTATCTTGCCGGCAATGCCAGGCTGTTCTCCTGGTTCAACGGCTTCGGACTGGCCTCGCTGCTGGTGGGCGTTGCCTGTTCCACAGCCGTGTCCAGGCGCATGGGCAAGCGCCAGCTTTTTATCGTCAGCATGGTTCTGTCAGGGATCTTCGCCATGGCGCTGCTCTTCCTCTCGCCGCACGCCACGGTCGCAATTATCGCGGTCGAAGTGGTGCGCCAATTCTCGTTTGGATTGTCGGGCCCCATCCTGTGGTCCATGATGGGAGATGTGGCCGACTACGGCGAATGGAAGACAGGCCGCCGCGCCAGCGGCACTGTCACTGCCGCTGTTGTTTTTGCGCTGTGGGCCGGCCTGGCGCTGGGTGGGTTCGTTGCCGGCGGGCTGCTCTCGCTCTACGGATTCGTTTCCGAATCGCAGGTGCAGTCGGCCCATGCACAGACCGGCATTTTATTAACCGCCAGCGTTTATGCCGGCGTCGCCTTTCTTGCCACTGCCGCCTGTCTCGTCTTCTATACCATTACGCGCGAGCTGAATCAGAAAATCGCCAACGAGCTCGCCGACCGCCGCAAGGCTTTTGCGCCGCAAGCCAAAGCCTAGATTTGCCGCGCTCGGCCGCGGGTTCGGGAGGGAAAAATCATGCCAGGCAAATCGCGGAAAAGCACGCTGTTGGCAGTTGCCATCAGCCTCATCGTTGCCGGCGCAGCCTCTGCGGCTCACGCGCCTACAACGTTGAAGGACGCCTACAAGGGCGATTTCGTCATCGGCGCCGCCATCAACGAGGCGCAGATTACCGGGCAGGATGCGCGCGGCGACGCCATCATCCTGGCCCAGTTCAACTCCATCTCGCCTGAAAACGTGCTCAAGTGGGCGCTCATTCATCCCCAGCCAGACAAGTACGACTTCACGCTCGGCGATCAGTACGTCGACTTCGGCAGAAAGCACCACATGTTTATCGTGGGCCACAACCTGGTCTGGCATAACCAGGTTCCGGCCTGGGTGTTTCACGACGCTGACGGCAATCTTCTCAGCCGCGACGCTCTGCTCAAGCGCATGCACGACCATATCGATACCGTGGTCGGCCGCTACAAGGGAAAAATCGATAGCTGGGACGTGGTGAACGAAGCGCTGAACGATGACGGCTCAATGCGCCAGTCGCTCTGGTACAAGATCATTGGGCCGGATTACATCGAAAAGGCCTTCGAGTATGCGCACCAGGCCGATCCCCACGCGCAGCTCATGTATAACGACTACAACCTTGAAAACGAGGCTAAGCGGCAGGGCGCCATCGCCCTGGTCAAGGAATTGCAAGCCAAGGGAGTGCCCATTACCTCCATCGGCCTGCAGAATCACGACAACCTGACCTGGCCCACAGCCGACCAGGAAGACGCCACCATCTCAGCATTCGCGGCGCTGGGTCTCAAGGTGGCGATCACTGAGCTCGACATCAATGTGCTGCCCACCGGCGGCCACCAGCCGACAGCCGATGTCACGCTCCACATCGAGCAAAACAAGGCGCTGAATCCCTATGTGGATGGCTTGCCCGACTCAGTCCAGCAGCAGCTTGCTGCGCGATACGCTGACCTCTTTCGTGTCTTTCTCAAGCACCGCGACGTGGTTTCGCGGGTCACCTTCTGGGGCGTAAGCGATGGCGACTCGTGGCTCAATAACGCGCCGGTGCGTGGCCGCACCAGCTACCCGCTTCTTTTCGGCCGCACCGATGAGCCCAAGCCCGCGTTGGAGGCCGTCATCCGCGAGGCCGGTAAATCAGCAGGGAAGTGAGGAATCTTGCCGGACACTGCTGGCGTTCTTATCTTGCCCCGCCGCCTGCGGGAACCAGGATTTGATCCTCGTGCGGATGCCGCGGTGCAAAATCCTCGCGCCTGAAGAGCACGTTGTGCAGTACCAGCGCGGCTGCGCCTCGCAATCGAGCCACGTCGCCATCCACCGCTGCCACCACGCGCGGGCTGTACGGTGTGAACGACTTGGCGATCAACTGGCTTTCGAGCAGGGGATGGATGCGCGACCACAGCGCGGTGCAATCGCCTACGACGATGATCACCTCTGGCGCCAGCCCGGCCGACAACATGGTGAGCCCCCGCGCCAGGTATGTCGCCATCTTGTCGATGGCGCGCAACGCGCGCATGTCGCCGGCGCGGGCCAGGTCGATTAATTCCTGAAATGTAGTGATCGCCTTGTCCGGCGCCAGCTCATGGTAGTAGCGAAGCCCGGCGCGGTTTGAGGCGAAGGCTTCCCAGCAACCCGCGTTGCCGCACCCGCACGCCGGTCCTGTCTCCTCCATGGGCATGTGGCCAAACTCGCCGGCCATGTCATCCCTGCCGCGCACCACGCGCCCGTCCACAAGCAGCCCGGTCCCCACACCCTCAGAAACCGAAACCACAATCATGTTCAGCGTGTCGCCGAAGTTTCCGAACCAGCGTTCTGAGAAGAGGCAGGCATTGGCGGCGTTCTCCATCTTGATGGGAATCTCCAGCGCCTTCTCCAGTTCTCCGTGCAGATCGATTTGCGTCCACGGCGCGTTGGGCGAGAACAGCAGGCGGTGCGTCTTCTGATCCACGCGGCCTGAAACGCTCACTCCCAATCCATGGAAGACGCGATCGCCGTAGGCCATTTTCAGCGCTCGTGCCGCTCCGGCAATGTGCTTGATGGCCGTCCTCGCCTTTAGGGTTGAGTCTTCCTGCACCTCGAACATGGCCACGTCCCGGCCCAGGATCTTGCCATTGATGTCAACCA
>JASHYS010000076.1 GCA_030042915.1 Acidobacteriaceae bacterium | reverse complement strand
TATGCTCCCGTGTCGGCGATAAGGCGCACGCGCGCGGCGGTGAGTTTGCCGTTCTCATCGCAGGCGGTTGTGCACTCGATCTGCATGGGATGGCGCTTGGGATGCACGCGCAGGCTTTCTGCGCGGCTCAGCGTGAGCTTGACCGGGCAGCCTGTGTACCAGGCCAGCAGCGCCGCGTGATGCTGCACCGACATATCCTCTTTGCCGCCGAACCCGCCGCCCACAAACTTGCTGATGATGCGCACTTTTTCTCCGGCGATTCCCAGCATGCGCACAATTTCGCGATGATCGTCGTACACGCTTTGCCCCGCGGTGTAGACGGTCATCGATCCGGCATCCCCGGGCACCGCAAGCGCGCTTTCCGGCTCCAGAAACGCATGTTCCTGCCGCGGCGTCGAGTAGTGCTGCGTCACCACGTGCCTGGCGTCAGCGATCGCCCGGTCCACGTCGCCGCGCTTGAGCACGGTGGTTGCCAGCACATTGCCGTTGGGATGCAGGCGCGGCGCGCCTTCCGCCAGTGCGGCCTTCGGCGACAGCAGCGGCTCGCGCTCTTCGTACTCGACGCGAATCAGTTCGATTGCTTTTCGGGCGGTTTCCTGTGTCGTCGCGGCAACAACGGCCAGCGCATCGCCCACGTAGCGCGTTTCCTCGCCTGGGGCGATCATCACAGGCCAGTCGTAGACCACGTGACCCAGCAGCCGCTCGCCGGGCACGTCTTTGGCCGTCAGCACCACCTCGACACCCGGCAGCGCTTGCGCGGCGGCAATGTCGATCTCCTTCACCAGCGCGCGCGGATAGCGGGCGCGCAGAACGGCGCCATGCAACATGCCCGGCACCTGCATGTCGTCGGCAAATTCGCCGGATCCGAGCAATTTTTCGGCCGCATCAGGGCGCACCATGCGCTCGCCCACCCTCGCTTCCGGCGGCTGTCCTACAAGGTTTTCGCCCTCGCGAAGGGCTCGCGCAGCCAGCAGAATCGCCTGCTCCACCTTGGCGTAGCCTGTGCAGCGGCATAGATTGTAGCGAATGGCCGACTTCACTTCGGCCAGCGTCGGCGCGGGGTTCGCGTCCAGCAGCGCTTTTGCGCTCATCACCATGCCGGGCATGCAGAATCCGCATTGCACTGCGCCTGCTTCGCCAAACGCCCGGTTGTAGACCTCGCGCTCGCGTGCGGAAAGACCTTCCGTGGTGACGACCGATTTCCCCTGGACCTTGGCGACCGTCAGCGTGCAGGCGCGCACCGCTTTTCCATTCACAATCACTGAGCAGGATCCGCAGACGCCCTCATCGCAGCCGTTCTTCACCGAGATCATGCGCGCGTCTTCGCGCAGATATTCCAGCAGACTCTTGTCTGCGCCGGCGCGGGCGTCCTGTCCATTCAACGTGAACTGGAACATAGTGGTTCTTCTTCGGGCGCGCGTGGCCGCAAAACGCAAATCTTCCGGTTGTATTCGCGCACCTTGGCGTATTGCGCGTCCCAGAAATCCTGGTAACGCATGGAATCGAGGAATTGCTTGGAATATCCGAACCTCAGCCAGTCATTTTCCTTCTGCTGGAAAAGCCGCTCCTTCGCCGTCGGCTTGCGGAAGTCGAAAATTCCCTCAGTCGATGCGCCGAGAAAGATCTCCTTCGCCCAGCGATCGAGCACGGCGGGCTTCAGTTCCGGGTAGCGGTCGTTGAGCTCGTCGAGCACCGAACCATAGCGGTCAAAGCCGTCGGTCGCCACGGTAACCAAGTTGTCCCCAGGCCCCAGCCGCAGGTATTTGGCCAGCTTGATCGCTCCCAGTACGTTGCAGATGCCCGAGGGCCCGAACACATTGCACAGGGCAAGCGCGAGATCGCGATCCACACCCATCCGGACGAGCGAGTCAGTGCCATCGTGGAAGATCTTTACGCCTTGCACGGTTTCCTCGTCGCGGATCAGAATGACGAGATCGGTGTTGAGCACGTTGTGAATCAGCGTGCACATCTTGTCGCCGATGCCCTCGATGCGATGCTGCCCGCAGCCGCCGTTGGCCAGCGTGGAGCATTCGTATGGCTCCAGCGCCGCGATTTTCGCCTCGGGGAATGCGGTTTTGATCTGATCGGCGGCGGCGATGGTTCCGGCCGAACCGGGCGCAGAAGCAAAGCCGGCGATGCGCCCGTTGCCGACGCCTTTCACTGCGTCGATGGCACTACCGCCGGTCACATGGCGATGGAAGCGGTAATTCGGAAAGAGCTCGAACTGCGCCAGCGCCCTGTTTTTGGGATTCTTCATCAGCTCGCGCGTCTTTTCGAGCGTCAGAATCACGTCGGACTCTGAGCCCGGCGTCAACTCCAGCTCGCCACCGTATTGCTTGATCCGCTGGTAGCGCTCCTTGCTCATGCCGGAGGGCATGATCACGATGGCGCGAAAGCCAAGAAGCTTTGAGATGTACGCGGTGCCGATTCCGAAGTTCCCCGTGGAAGGTCCGAGAATGGTGTGTTGCCCGGGCACGATCTCGCCGTCCACCATCCCTTCCATCAGCGTGCTGTAGGCTGCGCCCACCTTGTGCGAGCCTGACGGGAAACCGCTGCCCAGCATCACCACCACGTTGGCATCGACGCCCGTCAACGCGGGAGGCAGCACAAGCTTGCGCACCTGGTTGGAGGCGTCTTTCCAGGTAATGTTGAACAGATTGATGGGATTGAGTTCGTCTTTCTCGAGTGCGGCCAGCGCCTTCGCGCGCACATGCTTGTCCATCAGGCTGGGATCGAGCATCTCGTCGTAGCTGGGACCGAAAGGAATCGTTGCCATCGTGTCTCGTTCTCCTTTACTTCACCGCCATCGACCGCACCCTCAGCGCAACAAGCGCGTTCAGGATGGGGCGACCGCCGTCGCCTGCATGGCTTCGCGCACTTCGTCCATCTCGGGCTTGATGGCAATTGCGCGGCCGGCGGCGCGCATGGCGTTTTGAATGTCTTTCAATCCGTTCCCGGTCAGCACCAGGACCGCGCTTTCGCTCCTGCCCATCACGCGCGTCTCGATGGCCCGCCGCACCCCAGCTGCGCAGGCCGCGGCTGCCGGTTCACAAAAGACTCCCGTCTTGCGTGCCAGTCGCGTAATCGATTCCAGGATCTCCTCGTCGGCGACGGCGATGAATGCGCCGCCTGATTCGTTCACGGCGCTCATGGCCTTGGTGAAATTGCGTGGATGCCCGACGGCAATGGAATCGGCCAGGGTGTCGGCCGCGCACGGCTCCAGGGTGTTGCGGTTGCGCCACGCCGCTACGAAGGGCTGACAGCCTTCTGCCTGCACGCCCAGAATGCGCGGCAGCCGGCGCAGCAGGCCCATCCTCACCATTTCGGTCAGCCCCTTCCACACGCCGGCGATGGTGCAACCGTCCCCAACTGAAACCACCACCCAGTCGGGAAAATTGTCCGGCGAAATCCTCCAGAATTGCTCAGCCAGCTCCAGCGAAACGGTTTTCTTGCCCTCGACCAGGTAGGGGTTGATGGCGCAATTGCGGTTGTACCAGCCGAACTCGGCGCTCGCCCTCATGCACAGCTCCCACGCCTCGTCGTAAGTTCCCGCCACCGAGAAGACCCGCGCTCCGTACACGAGCAGTTGTGCGACCTTTGCCTCGGGCGCGCGCTCGGGCACAAAAATCGTCGCCTCCATCCCCGCTGCAGCCGCGAAGCCGGCCAGCGAAGAGGCCGCGTTGCCGGTAGAGGCGCACGTGATCTGCGCCGATTTTCTCTCGAGCGCTTTCACCACGCCCACCGCGCTGGCGCGATCTTTGAACGATGCCGTCGGGTTGCGGCCCTCATCTTTCACCCAGCAGCGCGCGATACCCAGCTCGCCGGCCAGGCGAGGCGAGTCGTACAGCGGCGTCCATCCCACTTGCAGATGGGGAATCAGCTCGCGCGAGCGAATCGGGAGCAATGGCAGATAGCGCCACATTGAAAAATCGCGATTGCCATTCAGCGCTTTCGCGTTCAGCTTCTGCTGCACAGCCTCGTAATCGTAGAGAACGTCCAGAATGCCTTCGTGATAGCCGCAGGCCGGGCAGTAATATTCCACTTCCTCTCTCGCATAGGTGCGTGCGCAGCGAACGCATCGGAGCCCGGTCACGTGCATCTACTTCTCCTCGCTTGCACGGCCCGCACGGCCGTTCAGCGGCCGCTTGAACGTCATCGCCTTGAGCTTGCATCGCGTCACGCACAGCCCGCAGTGGAAGCATTTCTCTTCGTCAATGGTCAGGATCTTGGATTCCTTGTCCTGGTGAATCGCGCCGTAGACGCAGCTCTTCTCACACTGGCCGCACAGCGTGCAGCGCTCCATGTTCACTTCGGGAGGGCGCGCTGCCTGCGGCGGTCCGCACTGCCGCATCAGGCGCACAGTCAGGCCGCGTATCTCGTCCACTGAGGCGTAGCCGTGATTATTGAGAAAAGCGTCGAGCTCGCGCGCAATTCTGCCGTAGACCGTCGGTCCGCGCAGGATCGCCTCAGTGCATACCTGCACGGCTGAAGCGCCTGCCATCAGCATCTCGGCTGCGTCGTGCCCGTTGCTCACGCCGCCCACGCCGAAGATGGGAATCTCGACGGCGCGTGCCGCGTCGTACACACAGCGCAGGGCGAGCGGTTTGATGGCCGCTCCCGAAAGCCACCCGAAGCCGTCTCTGCTGCCCATCAGAGGCATTCCCGTTTCCACGTCGATGCTCAGGCACGGTCCGAAGGAGTTGATCATCACCAGCGCGTCCGCGCCCGCCTCTTCCAGCGCCAGAGCAATTTCCTGAATATTGGGGTGCGGGCTCAGCTTCATAAAAACCGGCACATCCACCGTTTCTTTGGCCGCGCGCAGCGCGTCCGTGATGGGCGTGATGTTGTTGCCCACGTAATGCGTCGAAAGTTCCAGCGCGTCGGCGAAGGGCCTGACCAGCGGCGCCAGCTCACGAATCTGCTCAGCCGTGTAACCCAGGCTGACGATTACGGGCAGCCCGCAGGCGCGCGCTTGTGCATATTCGGTTTCGATCCACTGCTCTTTGGGTAATTCTGACCACAACTCGGTGTTCAGGAATCCGCCGCGAATCTCGGCCATGCATGGCCTTGGCACGTCGGCGGGCGCCATTGAAATGGTTTTGGTCACCAAGCCGCCCGCGCCGCCTTTCGTCGCAGCCTGCAGCATGGCGCCGTCCTTCGACGGCGGCCCGGCAGCCGGAAGAATCGGGTTCCTGAACTCGAGACCACAGATGTTGACTTGAAGATTGGCCATGGCACTTTCCGTTCAACCGAGGTTCCGAGTGCCGGTCAATGATGCCCGACACCCCGCCATCAAAGTTGACTGCCCTGGGTCTGGGCTTTTCGCTGCGGCAAGCGGCCCCAGGAGCCGCGCGAATCTACTAATTGATTGTCTTGCAGGGTGCAGTGGCGCCAATGTGATTTAGATCACAAGACTTAGGGCGCGAAGCTGGCTAGAATCCATCCCACAATGGAGAAGTCTGCCAACCTGCTGGTGGGCAACGGCCGCGTAATCACTCACGACGATCGCCAGCCCTTCCTCGAGAACGGTTGCATCGCCATTCGCGACGGCCTGATTGACGAGGCCGGCCCCACAGCTGCGCTCCGTGCTGCCCATCCCGTGGCCCATTTCCTCGATGCGCAGGGCCGCGTGATCATGCCGGGGCTCATCAATACCCATACCCATCTTTACAGCGCGTTCGCGCGCGGCATGGCGCTCAAAGATGCCGCTCCCGGCAACTTCACCCAGATTCTGGAGCGCCTGTGGTGGCGGCTCGACAAGACGCTCACCCTCGACGACGTGTATTGGAGCGCGATGGTGGGTATGATCGCCTGCCTTCGCAATGGCGTGACCACCATCTTCGACCATCACGCCAGCCCGGGCGCGGTCGAGGGAAGTTTGTTCCGCATTGCCGAAGCCGCCAAGAGAACAGGCTTGCGCAGTTGCCTTTGCTACGAGGTCTCTGACCGCGATGGCGCCGAGGTTGCCGCGCAGGGCATCGAGGAGAATCGCGCATTCCTGGCGCACTGCAGGCAATCGCCCCAAGACCGCTTGCGCGGGCTCTTCGGCCTGCATGCCTCGTTCACGCTGAGCGACAAAACGCTGGCCCGCTGCCGCGACGCGGCCGCAGAATTCGGCGCCGGCTTTCACGTGCATACGGCCGAGGCACTCGCCGACGTGGAGCATTGCCTGCGCCAGCACGGTAAGCGTGTGGTCGAGCGCTGGAACGATGCCGGGATATTGGGCAACCGGACCCTGGCCGCGCACTGCGTCCACGTGAGTGAACACGAAATCGACCTGCTGCGCGAAACCAGAACCAGCGTGGTCCACAACCCCGAATCGAACATGAGTAATGCAGTGGGCTGCGCACCGGTTTTGGAGATGATGCGCTGCGGCGTTCGCGTCGGCCTGGGCACTGACGGCTACACCGCTGACATGTTTGAGTCAATGAAAGCCGCCGGCCTCCTCCAGAAGCACCACACCGGCGATCCCAGAGCCGGCTGGGCTGAGCCGCCGCAGATGCTTTTCAGCGAAAATGCCGCCATCACCACGGAGTGCTTTGGAGCCA
>JASHYS010000075.1 GCA_030042915.1 Acidobacteriaceae bacterium | reverse complement strand
AAGTCCGCAATCGCGTCCTGCGCGAACACGAATCCCCGGTACATGTAGTTGCTGGTGTCGAAGAGAATGAAGATATTCGCGCCCGCCAGAGGCGAGATCTTCACGCCGCCCGGCCCGCGCGGCGAACTTTCCACAGCGGCCGTTTCCATTGGCGGACCGCCCTCCGCATTCCCAGGCGCGCCATGGTTCGGCGTCGTGCTCGGCGTCGCATTGGCCGTTCCCTCTTCGAAGGTGGCAATCTTTTGAGGAATCTTGTCCTCAGAAATGGCGAAGTCCTCGGGGCGCAGTCCGGTAATGTAGTTTCCCTTGTGATCGGTGACGGCAACGCTCAACTGCACCAGAACCACGTTCACGTGCAAACGTGATGCGTCGTCCTGGGCCGCAAATCGCGGCGCTCCGGCGACGAGGAGCAGAATGCTGAAGCAGATTCCAGCAAAAGCGATAAGCTTGTGTGCCTTATTCATTGTGGTCTGTACCCCCATTGGCTACGTTCTGGTTGGCTGACGGCGGGCTTACCGTATGAATGGTGATTTTGCCCTCGCGAAATTCTTCTCCGGTTTGTCTCATGGCGCGCAGCAAGGCCGGCCAATCGTCGATGCTGGTGGCCGAGATGTTGGCCACCATTTGCCGCGTCAGCGCAGGAATCAGCACGTTGAGCATCACCGGCGGATAACCCTTCTCATCGGCCAGCCGTGCCCAATACAGGTTGTTCGACTCCCACGATTCCCCGAAGAGCCGACTCCCGTACCCGCCTGAAACCGGGAAGGGCTCCGAAACCAGCAGCGCGCACGCGTCGGAATCGGCCAGCGTGGGATGCGGTGCGCCAAAATCGTTGGCCAACCTCTGGGGCGAGGTTTCCTCAGGATTCTTGCTCACCAATTCGTCCAGCTCGCGGCTGGCCGGGCCCCACTGGGCAGCCTCGCCCGGATACTTGCTGCGAAACGCAGCCTCGAGATAAAACGTATCGGACGGCAGCAGACGATCCGCCATGGCCTTCGCGGAGTCTTCGGTCTGCAAGGCCTGATCGATCGCATCCACCCGTGCCCAGCCCATGCGATTGGAGAAGATGGCCGCCACTTTCTGCCGCAGATCGGCATGGGTGGCCGCCGCGGCGAGCAGTTCTTCGCCGGCGCGCTGATATAAAGCCGTAGCGTGAAGCTCGGCCGGGCTCACTGACCACCACCGTGGCAGAACAGCGTTAGTCAGCAGCTCAGGCACGGTCTCGCGCCAGATCAGCGCCTGGATCTTCTCCGGTGAGATGAAATCTTCTTCGGTCAGCGCCAGCACGTAGGGCAAATCGGCCAGCGAGCCGATCAGGTAAGCGCCGCCGCCCGCCGTCGCCCCAATGCCGATCAGCGTGGGCTCGCCCCACACCTCCTTGACGCCCTCGATTGACGAGCCGGCAAAGTCGTGCGCGCGCACAAACAACGGGTTGACGTGCAGCACCTGGGCCCCCGGCGGCTCATAGTAGGCATAGTTCAGCCCCACCAGCGTGTCGCGAAGGAACGGCGCCAGCCGCGCGCGGGCAGCTTCCAGTTGTGCCGGCGTTCCGCCCGCCTTGATCACCTTGGTCAGATCCGTGCGCACCTGCAGTTCGGCGTGGCGGCTGACGTAAACCACCGGCGACCACGAAACACGTTCGCCCTCGGTAAAGATAGGCCGCGGCATTTCGAACTCGCGCAACGACGTCGCCAGCGCAAGCATGCTGTCACCATTGGCCGCGCCGTGCGCCATCTCGCCCAGACCGTCGTACAAGGGGAACAACGTATCCAGTGAAACCAGTCTCTGGTCATCCAGAACGGAGCGCATGCGCCGCGCAATTTCCTCATGCACGCGTTCGCCCTCGGGACTGTTCTGAGCAGGACCGGCCAGCAGGGCGACCACCTGTTCCTCGGTCGCGTTCTCCTTGCTGCCGGCCGCCACCAGCATGGACTGGAGCGATTTGCGCGCCGCTTCGAAAAGCTGGTTCGATGAGCCCACGGCGGCGTAGGGCTGAATGGCAGCTTCCCAGGAGCTGTTCAGAGTGCCGGCGGGAATCTCCTCCTGCCGCGCGAGGATTTGCCAGATTCCAACCTCGGCCTGAAAGGCTCCCAGGGAATTCGACCGCAAAGACGGATTGGAAATGCCATCCAAATGATCCACCGTCTGCACAAAATGGTTGATCGATGCTTCGTCAAGGGCAGGGAACTCCACAAAGATCGGATACCAATCGCCCAGTTCGGCGTAGCGCGTGGCCAGCAGGTGCGTCGTGGCATCCGACATGCGCTTGTCCAGCGGCCGCACGCCATTGATGGCGCACATCGACAGATAAATTTGAACCGGCCCGTCGGTGGACTGCAGGTTGGTGTAGGAGACCAGCGTTTCCAGCAGGCGGTCTGCACTGCCCGAGTCGCGATCCGTTCGGGCGCGAACGTGTAGATGGCTGGTACGGTCAACTTGAGCGAAAATCTCCTGCCAGAGCGCGTGATCTCCAGGAACCATGGGCTGGCCGGATGCGTCCCATTGCAAGCGCATGAAGAGCAGCAGGAGGTTGGCATTCTTGGGAAAAACGCTGGTGCCCGCGCCGATATTCGGAAGCGACGACCGGTAGGCTTCGTAGAGCCGCTTTAAGCGCTGGTCGGCAACCAGGTGCGCCTGTTGCTCAGGGCTCACCCGCGATAAAGCATCAAAATAAGCCGCTAGCCATCCCTGGTCCTTGGCCATCAGGCGATAGACCAACTCACCCGGCGACTTCGAACTCGCTCCGGCCAGCTCCAGCCAGTCGTGCTCCGCAGCCGTCCCACCCGGCAGCTCCAAAGCGCCATTGCGAATGCAGATCCGGCTGCCGTAAAAGTCGAAGACAGGAGCGTACGCCAGCAGCCGCTTCAATCCCGGCGCCTGCAGCAGCGTTTGCCGCGTTTCCGGGTCAAGCCTGGCCAGCGCCGAATACAGCCGATCGACATTCTGGTCGCTCAAAAGCAGGTCCAACAGCGACGTTGTGCCCCGCTCCTTGGACGGGACCAGCGCAACCCAGTCTTTCTCGCTGAAAAGGATGGGCACGCGCGTGGCGGGAAAATCGTAGGAAAACGGCGTTCCCTCCGCCAGTGCCTGCTCCAGTTGGGTAAGCGGGAAACCGGAATCGACAGTGAGAAATGCCCGCTCGGCATCCGCGGTCACCACCGCCGTGTCCTTCGGGCTGCAGCCATTTTCAAATCGGTACCCAAGAATCTGGATCAGCGGCCCTGCATCATCACACCCTTTGACGTGAATCTTGCCGTCGGCTGCGGCCAGCACCTGCAACTCTCGCGCCTGGTGAACGTACCGGTCCGCCAGAATCAGGTACTCCGTCCTTCGCTGTCCCACGTGGCCGTAGAGGAATGCATTGCGCGCCAGCAGCGGCAGAACCTCGTCGGGCGCCACCTCCTGGCTCAAACCCGTCATGCGCAGCATAGAGCGGATCGGCCCTGGAATGAGGATGGTTTCCTCTTTCAGGCCCGCTGCGGGACCGCTGCTCGCAGCTTCGCCTTGCGCCGGACTGGAAACTGAATTGGAAGATTGTTGCGGATTGGCGGCATGCGCCTGCCACGCGGATGCCAACATGAGCAGACTTGCAGCGACTCCCCCGACCAGACGGACAGAGAACTTCATCGCAATACCCCCTCGCTACTTGCTACGATCCTGCGCTACGATCCTGCGTCACAGGAACGGATCACCCGCACGGCCGCAATAAGCTTTCTTGAGCGGCCTGGGGGGCGCCGCAAACGGGTCTTTGCCCGAAGTTCTGCCGCTTACCTTCAGAATTCCGCCTCGTCTTACAGAATCAATGCGGATGAATGGCCTGCCGTGAACTCTGAAGCGCTCGCTGAAAAGAGGGAAACCGGTTCTACTTAAACGTTGTTTTCCGTTACTGCCAAGGGAAATAGGAGAGACGGAGAGGAACACACCCCTGCGGGTCGACCGTCCACGTGCCAACGAGATTAGCAGGTGCTTCTCGCTCTGACTAGTCCTTTTTACACATTGGGCCTTATTTCATTGAAAAGGACGTTCAGGAGGCCGCAAGAGTTGTCTGCTGCGCCCGGCATCGGTTGCACCGAGGGAAAATTGAATTGTCACGCAAATGTCATCGGCGCCTTGTGACGGCGATCCGCCTGCTGCACCGCGGCCTCGCCAGCCGGAAGACAAACACCGCAAGGATGTGCGCAGACCTCGCAACTCGCTTGTCAGGGAGAAGAAGAAAACCTCAACTTAAATCGTTGATTGTATTCGCTCCCTCAAAGATGTGACCCATTTTCTCCTGCTTGGTCTTCAGATAGCGCTCAAAGCTCTCCTGCGTCTCAACCTCGGCCGACACGCGTTCCGTCACCTTGATGCCGGCCGCCTCCAGCGCAGCTACTTTTTCGGGATTGTTGGTCATCAACCGCACCTGGCTCACGCCCAGCAGTTTCAGCGCGCCCGCGGCCAGGTCGTAGTCGCGGCAGTCGGCGGCGAAGCCCAGTTCCTCGTTGGCCTGCACGGTGTCGAGGCCCTGATCCTGTAACTGGTAAGCTTTCAGCTTGGCCATCAGCCCAATGCCGCGCCCCTCCTGCTGCTCGTAAAGCAGAATTCCCGCGCCTTCCCCGGCAATCCGGGTCAGCGCCAGCTCCAGTTGCAGCCGGCAGTCGCAGCGCAGCGAGCCGAACACGTCGCCGGTCAGACATTGCGAGTGGATGCGCACCAGCGGCGGCGCGGCATGGATGTCGCCCATCACGAGCGCGACAAGACCCTCAGTGGTCCGCTCCGGCTCGCAATTGGGAAGTCCCTCGGCGCGCACGCCTTCAAATCCCAGAATGCGGAAGTGGCCCCAACGCGTAGGAAAATCCGCTTCGGCCACCTTCTTAACGCTTTCCAATCCCATGCTTCCATTCTACGGCGCGGGGAAATGTGCGTCGACGCGGCCCGCTTGACATGCGGCTCCGCGTGACGAAATCTCGATACAAAGGCCATCCCCAATGAGCCCAAGCTGGCTGATCGCTCCCGTCGAACGCGAAGACGACATCGCCTCGGTTCGCGCGCTTCTCGAGGAATATTGGGATTCCTTCGGCTTTACGCCCTGCTTCCAGAACTTCAGCGACGAGCTAGCGGGCCTTCCCGGCGCCTATGCTCCGCCCGCAGGGCGCCTGGCTCTGGCCACCATCGACGGCCAGCCCGCCGGCTGCATTGCTGTGCGACGCGTTGACGCGCAACACGCCGAGGCCAAGCGCCTCTACGTGCGCCCGGCCTTCCGCGGCCACGGTCTTGGTCGCGCACTTATGGAGTGGGCCATGGATGAAGCCCGCGCCGCGGGCTACTCGGAAATTGTGGGCGACACCATGCCCGAGATGCGCGACGCGCTCGCGCTCTACGACCGCATGGGTTTCGAGCGCACCGGAACCGGCGCTCGAGTCCAGTCCACGCCCTTCCCACAGGTCTCCGCAGAGCCGATCCTGATCCGGATCAAGCTGTAGGGCTCTCACGCCTGTCACGCCATCCTGAACGCGTTTTTTGCATTCAGGGTGGGGAACAGCGATACATTGATGGGGTGGTAACCGAAAAGCTCATCCTGATTACGCTGCTCGTCAAGCTGGGCGTGGTGGCATCGGTGGCCAGCATTCTGGCGCGCGTTTACACGTTCCGGAAGCTGTTTTTTGCAGAGAAGCGCCGCCCCGCGCAAACGCTCGGGCTGCTGGCCTTTTTCCTGGTTCCGCTCACGCTGGCCGTGTGGGTGCGCATCGCCGTCCCCAACTTTCTTGCCGCCGACATCTCGTTTGAGACCGTGATTCTTCTCGGCCTGCTCATCGGCCCCAGCTGGGCCATGCTGAGTGGCGCCGTCCTCTCACTTCCCGCTTTGCTGCACGGCGAGTTCCTCTCGCTGCCGTTCAATGTATTCGTCGGCCTGGCAGCGGGCATGATCGGGCGCTTCGCCGGCACGGAAGAAATCTGGTCCTTCACGCCCTTTATTGACCTCAGCCTCTACCGCTGGATTCGTCGCGCCCTTCGCAGGCCGCGCATCGACCCGCAGATTCTGCTGCTGGTGCTCATCGCCGCCATGGAGATGCTGCGCGACTGGATTGCCCGCGCTTTTCCGCACCGCCTCTTCGCTCTGCTTTCCGATCAGCGCTGGCTGCAGGCGCTGGTCTGGCTGGCTGCGCCCATCAACGTCGGCATCGCACTCAAGGTGTGGAACGCGCTGCGCGTGGAAATGTCTCTCGAAGAGCAGAAGCGCCTGGTGCTCGAAGCCCGCCTCGATGCCTTGCAGCGCCAGATCAATCCTCACTTCCTGTTCAACACCCTCAACTCGGTGGCCTCGCTGGTGCGCAGCCAGCCCGAAGCGGCCCGGCGCATGACCGTCAAGCTGGCCAACATTCTGCGCGCGCTGCTCAAGGAACACGACGCCTTCGTGCCGCTGCGCGAGGAGCTGAAATTTACCGACGATTATCTCGACATCGAGGTAGTCCGCTTCGGCGCCGACAAGCTGCGCATCGAAAAGGAGATCGATCCGCGTACCCTCGAAGTGCTGGTGCCCAGCATTCTGTTGCAGCCGCTCATCGAAAACAGCATCAAGCACGGCCTGGAGCCGCGCATCCACGGCGGCACCGTCACCCTGCGCAGCCGCCTGGAAGGCGACCGCATCTCCATCCAGGTGGCCGACGACGGCGTGGGCATGAACTCGCATCCCTCCTCGACGCTGCGCCGCACCGGCTCCGGCATCGGCATGAAAAATGTGCAGGAACGGCTTGAAGTTCTCTATGGCAACCAGGCCCACTTCAGCGTCGACAGCAGTCCCGGCCGTGGTACGCTGGTTTCCATCGAAATCCCGGCAAATCTGAATGGCGCAGCCTGATCTCGGGGCTCCCGCCAGCCGATTAAGTCCCCTTCGAACCGCCAGGGCCCTCACAAGCGATCTTTCCTTGAGGTGGCAAACCAATATGAGCAGCGCCGCTCCTCCCGTTCCATCCAGCGTGCATCTTGACGAAATCGGCCAGGTCGCCCTCACCGTCAGCGATCTCAAGCGCTCCAAGGACTTCTACCAGAACATTCTCGGCATTCAATTCCTGTTTGATGCCGGCGGCATGTCGTTCTTTCAGTGCGGCAAGATCCGGTTCGCTTTGGGAGCCTCAGACAGACCTCTGTCTCCCAGCGGAACCATCCTCTATTTCCGCGTTCCCGACATTCATGCCGCCCACGAGCAACTCACCCGCCTCGGCGTGGAATTCATGCAAGCGCCCAACCTGGTGGCGCGCATGCCCGATCACGATCTCTGGCTCGCTTTCCTCCGCGATCCCGACAACAACCCCCTTGGCCTGATGTGCGAAGTCGGCCATACTGCGCCGCCGGCAGAGTGAGAGCTTCTTTTGGTACTGCAGTCAAATTGACTCACCTTGATCTGACAAGGAGAATCCATGCGCGAAGCCAAGCGCTGCCTTAAGGCAACGACAATTTATCTCTTCAGGAGGGATGCGGTGTCCTCAGTTGACGTCGCACTCTTTGGTCAGGACGACTTCGTTGAATGGTGTAAGACGAATGGCTTTGAGTTGGAAATGAGGTCGGTCGATTCCGGGACCACTTTGAGTGACGGCCGCGGTTTCGATGTCAGAAAGCAGTTTCTCCGCTCGCAATTGGAGGTGTTTGCTTCCATCCGGAGTGATTCCCCTGAGAAAATTGCGCTGCGGAACGCCGGCTTTCTGGATTCTATTCAGAGAGAATTCATCAGGTTCTGCCGGGCTGCATGCGCCTCGTCTTGGAGTCATGAAGTCCGTCTGGATGGAAAGAGCATCGGTTCATTTGAGACATGGTTCGAGAGCCTTCCACCGAAGCTCAAACATGACTAAATCACGACTGAGACAGAGGCGTGGGCTATGCGCCCTGCTCTTCGGGGTGCGCGGAGGGCATCACAAAATACTCCGTATTTGCGGTTACTGTTTCGGGGCGGGCCATTGTGGAGGCGATGCCAAGCCTCAACGAGACGGGCAATTATTAGCTCTTGTTAAAGTGCGAGAAAACCTATGAATCTGATTAGTAAATTGTTCGCTGGATCTAAGCCTGCGAGGGATGTGAATTCTCTGCACGATGCGGTCAGGCTTGGGGACGGAAAACTCATCAAGACGATTCTTAAAGATAATCCGGGTTGATCTCCAGCATTGGCGCTAGCGGGAAGGCCGCACTGCATTTGGCGGTGATCGCGGGCAATAAAGATGTGGTGGCACTGCTTCTCGCGCACAAGGCGGAAATCAACGCCAAAGACTATGAGGGCTTGTCACCTCTACACATCGTGGTTCGCAATGGCAATGCGGAGATGGTGGAGTTTCTCTTGTCAAAATTGGCGGACGTAAATGCGGCAAACGAGGTCGACTATGTGGCCGGAACAACGCCATTGCATTTGGCAGCTAAGAAGGGCCACAAGAGAATCGCGGAAACTCTTGTTGCATATGGGGCAAATATGAATGCCGAGGATGTCGTCGGTCTTACGCCCCTAAGTTACGCGCTCATTGCGAAAAACAAGGACCTGGAGAGCTTGATTCGCAGTCATGGTGGAAGTTCAAAGCCCTTTGCCTTCGAAGTTCCAAAACCATCAACAAGGATTTGCCAGGCCTGCAACGGCAGTGGACGCCAGCTCTCTGGGGGAGGTGGATATCAAGCCTGCCGGTGGTGTCATGGAAGGGGTCGCAGTGGGTAAAGCGCTTGAACAGGCACGAACCCTTTGTGAGCGCTGACGGGAGCCTGGCAACTGGAATGGGTCTGTTCAGCCAGGTTCGCTCGAGTGGACATGAATATATCCAAGATCGGAATTAGCGGGAGCGACTGCTTCAACGTCTGGCAGGTCGTGTCTTGCAGTTCAGCGAACATTGACGGAAGTGTCGACCTGACGCTTGCATCCCGCTATTCTGGCAAGACAGCAGTCTATCGTGTGACACGGAGGCAGGACACTGAGTTCGAAACTCTAACGAGGTGTCGCCAAGTATACGTGCAGCAGCTAGGTCCGCGGTGTCGTCTGTATGCTACCGCCGATCATCAAGGGTACACTGTGCGCCTGCTGTTCAAGGATAGCGAGGGACCTGTTTATGGTGAAGACCTCAAAAAGGACCTATAAAAGCTCATGCTCGCCCCGAGGTTTCCCACCCTCGCTGGAAAGTATCAATCGAACCCGCCCCTTCACCCTTTAAGGATGACTCGTAATCGGCTGCGTGCTCTTGTGCCCGCACGGCGACTCAAACGGATTCTGGCTCATCAGCGCCTGCACTTCGTCGATGCCCTTCACGTCGTAGAAGCCAATCCAGCGCGGCGGCAGCGCGAAAACATAGTTCTCGTTTTCGCCCAGCTCGGCGGGCCCGATCGGCGCAGCGCTCACCGCCATATTGCCGGCCGCCACAATCTTCCACTGGCTGGGCGTGAAGATCATGATGGGAATGTCCTGCCAGGGATCGCCCTTGGTCCAGTTGGGATTGCGGATCAGCAGCTCCGGCCCGCTCACAGCCGGCCCTTGAGCGTCTCCCGTCAAGAGAGTGCCTTGCCACTGCTGAGTGACGATCGTGTAGCCCTTCCAATCCGCGGGCAGCCGGAAGCAGAAACCATATTGCGTGTTGCGGTAGACCAGCGGCGTCGACAATCCGGCCGGCGTTGAGCCCTGGTCCTGGGCAGTTAGCGCGCACGGTCCCACAGCCGCCGCCGCGCAAAAGATAAGAAACCAGGCAACAGGATGAATTTTCATTGTGCGGCTCCTTTCTGCCGCGACCCAGCCTGCCGAGGGCGAACGCAATCCAACCATCAATGCGAGGCCACGACGCGAATGTGCGCCATCATACCGCTGTCCTGATGCTCACCGATGTGACAGTGATAGACGTAGTCGCCTGGCTCGGAGAAGGGAATTCTGACCACCACAGCTGCCACCCGGCAGCCTCCGCTTCGCCATTTCGCCACCGTGCCATCGCAACTGGCTCCGCCGTTGGGCAGCGCCACGTTATCCATCAGCTCGCCTGCGTCGCCCTGCGGTGCACTCTGCGGCAGCACATAGAATTTGGTCTGGTGCACGTGGAAATTATGCGCCTCGCCCGACACGTTCACCAGCTCCCATTCTTCGGTAACGGGTTTGTTGCCGGCGCCCAGCCACGGCCACCCTCAAGCTGATCGAGACGCGATTCAATGTGCCGGCTCTGACGGCGCGCGACGCGGCGCAGCCGGATATGACAGAGTTTTTCAATTTCAGCGCTCCGCCGTGGATGACTCCGCCCACCCCGCCTGCGCAGAACACCGGCGGCGCCTGCTACGTGAATTCTTTACCGTGATGGGTTTGCCGGGGATTCTCCCTTCCCGCGCGCCATTCAATCGGGCCAGAGCTTACGTATCCGAAGCGCCGCCGGCGGCAGAACCACCCGCATTCGCGGATTCGGCAGCAGCCGCCGCCGCTGCCAGGGCTCTCTTTTTGTAGCGGTCGGCGAGCCAAAGCTTGAACTCCTCGTCAATTGAGCGGCCCGACTTGCGGAAGGGGCGCACCGGCTCGTGGAGATGCTCGCGAAAGGCCTCGTGGTCTTCCACCGTTCCCTCGATTGGACCGTGTGGCTCCTCAACCTCCACTGGCTTGATGACCCTGTCCTGGCCGCTGAACAGCCACTTGGTTTCAAAGACCGCCAGGCCAGGAACGAGCCATCGAATAACACCGAAAAAAGGGATGTGTGTTCTGGCATACGCCATCCCCACGAGGAGCGCGAGGAAAGCCAAATGGGTAAGAAGCGTCATGGCGAGCGGCATCGACAGGCCTTTCTCGTGTGACGCACTGACCACGAGATATGCCAGGAACAGGTGGTATGAGATCAGGATGGAAGCGTAGGCAGCCGGCGCTCCTTCAAGAAGATAATGGCCGATCAGCGCACCGATCACAGCGGAGACCACATAGGCGACAAACTTCATGAACTCAGCCTCCTTGAATCAATGCCGAGCCTCGCACGGAACGAGGCATCTCCCCGCTGCCGCAGCTCTGCCACACGAGGCTCGGAAAAGGATTTGGGTGGTGCGGCCATCGATATAGCGTGAATCATCAAAATTACCATAGCGTGAACCATCGGGATTACCGGCTTCTGTTTCCTGCCATGGGTCGAGAGGAACCATCCGCGCTATTCTCAAGAAATGGTCCGCTTCACCGTGCTGGCCTCGGGCTCCAAAGGGAACAGCACCGTTGTCTGCGGCGGGCGCACACGCATCCTGGTCGACGCGGGCCTCAGTTGCCGCGAGCTTTTCCGCCGCATGAAGATCGCCGGCGAAGATCCCGGCACCCTCAGCGCCATCGTCGTCACTCACGAGCACCAGGACCACATCAACGGTCTCGCCATCACCGCTCGCAGGCTGGGCATTCCGGCGTACTTTACTGAGGCTACGCACCGGGCATGGATGCGCTGGCTTACGCCCCGCCGCCAGATGTCGTATGCGCAATGGCTTGAACTGTGCCGCAAGCAGGCGGCCGAGCGCGTGGCCGAGCCGGACCCCGCCGCGGTCGAGGGCGACGCTGCCGGCGCCGGACCCGAAGATCCGGCAGCCGAATGCCCGGTTCCCGAAACCGAAACTGTCTCGCCCGCAGCAACGTCGCCGGCCGCGGATCCGGAGTCGCAGGGCCCGCCGTCGATGAAAGAGGACCCCACGTGGCTTCCCGCGGTCGAGTACTTCCAGGCCGGCAAGCCGTTCTCGATCGGCGATATCGATCTGAGCCCTTTTACCATTCCGCACGATGCGGCTGACCCGGTGGGCTTTGTCCTCTGTTCTGAAGGAGTTCGCATCGGCTTTGCCACCGATCTGGGCTATATCCCGCCCAACGTCCGGGCCCAGCTCCAGAACCTCGATCTGCTCCTGCTCGAATCCAATCACGATCTGGAGATGTTGCGCGACGGCCCTTACCCCTGGTCGGTGAAGCAGCGCGTTCTTTCCCGGGTCGGGCATCTTTCCAACGAAGCCACGGCCGATTTCCTGGCCTCGGCCTACGACGGGCAGGCCGCCTACGTCATTCTCGCGCATCTTTCTGAAAATAATAACCTTCCCGAACTTGCGAGGGTGGCCGCAGAGCGCGCGTTGGTGGGCAGGGCCAGCCTTTTGGCCAACCGGCTGTTGCTTGCGGAGCAACATCAGCCACTTTCGGCGATAACTTTTTAGTAAAAAGTTTGCCCAAGAGGTTACAATAGTAAGAACCGGCCACTAAATGAATGAGTTGGGCCGGATTGAAGCGCTTGGCAGCTTTGCTGGGCGCCTTCTATTTCTGGAATGTTTCGCAACCTGTGCCGGTAGCGAGGCGTCCAATGTTCAATAGCTTCTGACCGATCTCGAGGCAGAAGCAACGATGGTTCAATTGAAGTTCTTTCCGGGTGGAGTCTTATGTCTACACCAAAAAGCAATAAATGCACTGACCGTGTGATAGGCGCAATCCTGGCCAGCTGGCGATATGACATCTCGGGGATTTCTCCTGAGATGCGCAAGGATTACGAACAACATTTCGCCGATTGCGCTCAATGCAGCGCGCGCCAACGTTTTCATCGCAGCCTGGATGTCACGCTGGCGGTTTTGACGTCGCTCTCCGCGCTTTTCTTCCTCTTTGCCCTTGCGGTGCTGAAGCACGTCCATCCGCTGGAGCACGTGGCTTTCAAAATGCTCGGCCTCGACCCCTTCGACATGTACCACATGCTGGTTTCCGCAGGCATCGCGGGGCTCTGCTTCTCGCTGATTGCCATGGCCCTGGTGCTGCTGGCCACGCCTGCCCCGTCCTACCTGGGCGGTATCGCCGCCGAGCGCGCCCGGACCCTGGAGCAGCACCTGCCTTCAGCCATCAAGTCGCTGCGCATGCGCTAGAACCTCCGTCGGTCGTATTGAATCCCAGAGCCTCCCTGCGGGGAGGCTCCTGTGTTTGCGCCGTGTCGGCTGCGGGGGTACCCGCTCGAAGAACGCCGCTTCGCAACCCTCTTGATGTATGTAATCTATAGCTACAGCAACAGAGCCCAATTCGAGTTCATCATGAGCTCCATCACTCGCATTGCATTGCCAATTGCCGGTTTCGAGGCGCTTCGCGTGGATGCCCGCGCCGAAGGCTACGACTTTGTTGAGAAGCTTGCCCTGGAGTGGGAAAGCGGCGCGAACCAGTTCGACCGTCCGGGCGAAATCCTGCTGGGCCACGTGGATCGCGGCCGGATTGTCGCGGTGGGCGGGCTCAATTGCGATCCCTACGCCGGCGATCCCTCCATCGGCCGCATCCGCCGCGTTTACGTTCGCCCGGCGTGGCGCAAGCAGGGAATCGGCGAAGCGCTGGTGACGGCGCTGATTGCCGAAGCGCGCGAAAGCTTCGCCTGTGTGCGCTTGCGAGCCATCAATCCCGCAGCCGCGCGGTTCTACGAGGGGCGGGGCTTTGCGCCCTTCGGCAGCCCGGATGCAACCCACATGCTGCGATTTACGGCAAAACCAGAGTAGGCGTGGACCGGTGGTTGTGGCGCCAGGCCGGTTTGCTCATAGCGTCAAGGCGTGATCACGGCCGCTGCACTCGCAGCGCTTTTGGCCGCACTCGCGGTTCGCGCGGACCTGGCCCTTACTCGCCGGGTTGCGGGGGCAGCCGCGCGAGCCACGCGCATGGCTCGGAGCCGCCGCATCGAAGGCTCCGCAGGCCGAGGCGGCAGGCCGGCCAGTGCCAGCAACGCATTCGTTGATGCGTGGAAGAGCCCGAATCCGGGTGTGGCTGCGTGCGGAGGGCCGTCGGTGGCCGCGACAAACAACGCGGTGTGGCTGGCCGGATGAATGGCGATGTACGTGGTGAATCCCGCTCCGCCGCCGGTCTTCTCGATGATGTGCGAGATGTCGTCGTTTGCACCCAGGTGCATCCAGCCCAGGCCGATGCCGGCGGGCCTGCCCGCGTGTTCGAGGCCGAAGACGGACGTGAGACTGGAGGGCAGAAGATAAATGGCGTGTGCCGCGTCGGCCTGAACGGGCAAAGCGCCGGTTTCCGGGCCGACCAGGTAACGCAGCCATTTCGCCATGTCGGCCGGCGTGGAATAGAGACCGCTGCTGCCTTCGGTATTCTCGGTCACTGTGCACGGGCCTTCGTGACGCGCGCTCTGCATCAGCCGCGCGCATTGCGATGCGCTGGGATAGTACGTTGTCTCCCACATCTTGAGCGGCTGGAGCGTGAGCGACCACAGAAGCGTGGGAAAACTTGTGTGCGCGGCGCCGGCCAGCGCGTCGCTCAGCAGGTCGTAGCCGATGTTCGAGTAGTAGGCCTTCGTGCCTGGCGTGAACTTCAGCTCTGCAGCCGGCAGCCACTGCCAGCGCGCGGCAAAGTCAGGATAGGTAAAGTGCGGCGTGTGGCGCGGCGGCGTTCCAATCTCCCGATCGAGACCCGAGGTGTGCGTGGCCAGCTCGAGCAGCGTGATGGGCGCGTCCTTTTCCGGAACGACCGCGCCCTCGGGCGCATACTTCTCGAGCGGGTCGTCGAGGTTCACCGTGTGGTCGGCCACAAGCTTTGCCAACACGTCGCTGGTGAAGATTTTTGTCAGCGAACAAATGCGGATGACCGAATCTTCAGTGGGGGCGGCCTGCGAGCCCGGCGCAGTCTCTCCATATCCGTGGATGAACACGTGGTCTCCGCGCACCACCACGAGCACCATTCCCGTGGCGCCGGAGTTGGTGTAGAGATCGGAACCCAGCGCCTCGGCTTCCTGGAGATCATGAAGAGTCATTTGCGGCACGGGTTGCGTCAATTGCGGCGGAGTTTGCGCGGCGACAGTGGAAAACCCAAACAGGAGCAGGGAAGCGGGAAGGCGGCGCATTGTTCCTAGTGTAGTCCGAACAGGAATCCAGCCTCCATTGGAGGACTCCGATCCGGCAATTACTCTCTCGTAAACAAAAAAGGCCACCCGAAGAATGAACTTGAAGGCAACGCTCCATGAGGCGCGGCTGCGCCGAATGAACCTCGGTTCGCCCGCTGGAGTTTTTCTTGCTTGCCAAGACGCTTTGGGTCTAGGATCGAGTCCACCGAGTCCCCCGCGGCAGCCAACACAACCGAAGCTTTAAGACAGCTCGGCGCCTCCTGATGAGGGCCGTTTGCCTGTTGAATGGAGATCCGAAGGTGAA
>JASHYS010000074.1 GCA_030042915.1 Acidobacteriaceae bacterium | reverse complement strand
TTGGCCAGGATTTCCTTAGCCTGATATTCGTGAATCTTCAAGGGATAGGGACCTCGAGCAATGTTCAGATTACCACGCAGATTTGGGGCAGAATCCGGAGCTTGCTGTCCCACCCTAAACGCATAGAACGCGTTTAGGATGGGGCACCCAAGTTGGTGTGAAGGACGGGAAGCGCACTCTGCAATACTCATGACATGTCGTTGTTGAAGGATCTGCTTCGCCCGCTCGCACAGGATGGCGGTGCCCTCACGCGCGCGCAAGCGGCCGAAGTGCTCGAAGAGATCTTGGCCGGCGGCGTGCCCGAAGTGGAGATCGCCGCGCTACTCACTGTTTTGGCGACGCGTGGCGAACAGGCTCCTGAGCTGGCCGGCTTTGTCGACGTCATGCGCCGTCACTCCGTGCCTTTACCCTTTGAACCGGAAGAGCGGGACGCGCTGGTGGATTGCGTCGGCACCGGAGGCGGCGGCCCACAGACCTTCAACATCTCCTGCGGAGCCGCGCTGGTGGCTGCGGCCGCCGGCGCCAAAGTGGCCAAGCACGGCAACCGCGCTGTCACCTCGCGCTGCGGCGCCGCCGATGTGCTCGAAGCCCTCGGCGTGCCTATCGAACTTCCACCCGAGCTGGCCGTTGCATGCCTGCGCGAAACCGGCTTCGTGTTCCTCTACGCGCCGCTCTATCACCCGGCTATGAAAGCTCTCGGGCCACTGCGCCGCGCCCTCGGTTTCCGCACCATCTTCAATCTGGTGGGCCCGCTCACCAATCCCGCCCACGCCCGCACGCAAGTCATTGGAGTCCTCGCTCCCAGCCGCGTTCTTCTCGTGGGCCGTGCGCTCGTCATGCTCGGGGCCAAACGTGCCTTCGTCGTCCACGGAACAGATGGAATTGATGAACTCACCACTACGGGCGAATCCGTGGTGGCGCGCGTCGAAGAGAATTCCGCTGATCCGGCCGGGCTTCCCGATCTGCACCCCAACGACAAGAACCCGTCGCCGGGGGCCCCCACGCTGAAGGCCGCGCGCATCACGCCTGAGATGGCCGGGCTTCCCCGCACCACGCTCGACCATTTCATCGGCGGCGATGTGGCCACCAACAAGGCGCTGCTCTACGACGTGCTCACCGGCATTCAAGGCGCGCGCCGCGACATTGTTCTCCTCAACGCCGCCGCCGTGCTGGTTGCAGCCGACCTGGCGGGCGACCTTAAGCAGGGCGTAGCCCTCAGCGCCGACGCCATCGATTCCGGCCAGGCCGCCGCACTGCTCGAAAAAGTGCGCCGCTTCGGCGCGAAGCACGCTGCGAAGTGAGCAGACGCTACATCCAGCTCGACCGCCGCATCAGTCGCACCGAAAGCGCCCACGAGCCCAGCGAAACCGCGAGCGCCAGCGCCACCCAGATCGCCTCCTGCAACTCGCGCCCGGCAGCCGGCGGCAGAACCGGCGCGCTCAGCGTCATATGCTGCATCTCGGGCAGCGCGTAGCGAATCGTCTCCCACGCGCCCCAGCCAAGCACTCCGGCGGCCAGCACAATGCCGGGCAGGGCGCGTTTCCAGGGGAAGGGAATCGGCGCCGTCGCCGCGGCCTCATCGCGCACTCGCTCCATGGCCGCAGCCACAAAACCCGACGAGGGAACAATCCTCTCGTCCGTCGCCAGAATGCGGTCGATGGCGCCGAAATCAGCCCTTTGGTCCAACTCGTAATCTGCCTTGCCGTCCATCCCGGGGTTCATCGCATTACCTCCCTGCCCGATTCTGAAGCTTGCGCGCGCCTGGGCGCGACGCCTTCCCCGCGCAGTTGCGGAAATCGCCTGCGCAGTATGTCGCGTCCGCGCGCCAGCCGTGCCTTCACTGTTCCCTCCGGTACGCCCATGGTGCGCGCCGCGGCGCCCACATCCATCTCGTGAAAGTAATAAAGGATCATCGGCTCGCGGTAGGCGAGCGGAAGCGCCAGCACCGCTCTTCGCACCAGATCGTTCTTTCCGCGCTCTGCCAGGGCTTCATGTTGATCCGCATCGCTGGCGGGCTCCGCAATCTCCTCGATCGGCAAATTAACCGTGGGAAATCGCTTGAGTTCCGAGCGGAAGACATTAGCGGCCAGGGCAAACAGCCACGTGGAAAAGCTCGACTCGCGCCGCCAGCTCTTGAGGCCGCGCCATGCGCGCACAAACGCGTCCTGCGCCATCTCTTCGGCGCGCGCGCGATCGCGGCAGAAACGCCATGCCATGTTCACCAGCGGCCCCTGCCATCGCCGCGCGATGCCTTCAAACGCCTCTACATCGCCGGCCAGCACGCGTTCTACATCGGCAGCATCCCGGTCCATCACTTCATCGGCTGCGCTGCTCGGGACTCGCGTCACAAAGTCGCTCCGCCGGGTAAGACAGCCCGGCCGCTCACGTGGTTGCATTTTATTCCGGAAACGAACCAGCGAAAAATTTGCAACCGTCTGCCGCGGTCCTCTGTCTCACCGTTCGCATGGGGAAAAACAGCTTCCCCAGGAGATTCTCAGGAGGATCCATGGCACATCTGGCACTCGCAATGTTTAACGACAACGGCACGTTCGGTCTCTGGGTGTTTCTTTCCGTCAGTGCCGTCTCGATGTTCGTGGTCTTTATCCCGCTCGTTTCGTGGATCGACGCGCGCCGCAAGGAACGCGAGGCGTTCTACAAAGCCGAAACCCTGCGCCGCATCACGGAGTCCTCAAACGAGGGCGCCAAGGCCGCTGTGGAAATGCTGCGCGAGCAAAGCCGTCTGGAACGAATCAGGAAGCGCGAAGGCCTGAAGGCAGGCGGCCTCATCAACATCGGGGTCGGTATCGCCTTGATCATCTTTCTGCGCGTCCTGATCGGCGGCCACGAACAGGGCTCGCCTTATCTCGTGGGGTTGATTCCGGGCTTCATCGGCATCGCCATGCTGATCTACGTCTATTTCATGGCCGGACCCATCGAGTAGCTGTCGCCTCGGGCGCCGCTGCGCGGGACGGCGCGAGCATTCGCATGCGCCGCCCGCCCTCGGCCGTTTGACGAACCTGCTCTCAGCTACGACAATAAAAGAGTTGTTCCTTCCTCCGGGTGAGTGGGCCTGTGGCGCAGTTTGGGAGCGCGCTTCCATGGCATGGAAGAGGTCGTCGGTTCGATCCCGACCAGGTCCACCAAATCCCACTGGCGCACCCCCTGCAATCCCTTTCACGACAGATTTTGCGCCACGCTCCTCACCCAAGGCTGCATCACATCGGCCGTCCTGAAGAAACCGGCTTAAAAGGCCAGGGGAACCAAGAACGTTTACAAAGACGGGTGCGGTTGGCGCTATCCTCGATGAGAGCTACGGCGTGGCAGGGCGCACGTGTCGATATGTGCCGAAGGTCACGAATGCCCGCAGCGCCGCGGCTGTCGCATTTTCAGAGATGGTGACGGCCGGAGCCAAAAAGCCGAGTCGACGTGACCAACAG
>JASHYS010000073.1 GCA_030042915.1 Acidobacteriaceae bacterium | reverse complement strand
GCTTCAATCCGCGCTCCACGGCCTCTGCCACGGCGATGGCCTGAGGCAGGGTAAAACTCACGGTGGCGTTGATGCTGATGCCGCGATAGGTGGCTTCTTCAATGGCTGCGATGCCGGCGTGCGTGGCCGCGATTTTCACGATCATGTTGGGCGCAAGCTGGCTGAAGCGGATGGCCTGCGCCAGCATCGCTTCCGAGTTGCGATAGTTGCGCGGGTCAGTCTGGATGGAAAGACGGCCGTTACGTCCCTTTTCGCGCTCGAAGATGGGCAGCAGCAGGCGCGCCGCGCTGGCCGAAATCTCTTCGACGATCCTCCACGAGAGTCCGTCTTCAGTGAGTTGCGGCTCGCTCGCGGCCAGCTCGAGGATGCGCGGCTTCCACACCGCCATTTCTTTCTTGAGCACGCTGACGGCAATCACCGGGTTGCAGGTGGCGCCCACCGCGCCGTGCTCAATGGAGTAGGTGAGCTCGTCGACCGCGGCGGAATCGTTCCACAGGCAGGTGGGCGTGGTCTGCGTCATCTTGTGCAGCGGGCTCTTGAATTGCCGCGCGGTGCTCTTCACTTGCGGCGCGGAATCGACAGGAGGCATGCTTTCTCCCTCGTTTGCAAACGTGTGCAGACAAACCCTACCACTGTGGCAACTCGGCGGTCAAGGAGCGTGCCGAGACGCGGTGATCGTCGTCTCCGAGACGAGCGCGCGCTTGCTCTGCTAATAATTCCACGACGAAGTATCGGCGCCGGCGGGCGCCGTGGCTCGCATGTGCTCGACCATCTGCGGCAGCACGCGTTGCGTCCAGTCGGCGTTGTTCTGCTGCATGGTGTATTCGGCCGGTCCGCCGGTATAGCAGTGCGGCATGCGCGGACCGTATTGAAAAGTCGCGTCGGAGTGAGGATTGTGCGTCGTCTTGAGCTGATCCTCGAGCAGGTGCACGGCGTTGTTGAGAAAGTAGGTGTCGCCATCGCCGACCGTGATGTGCAGCTTGCCTTCCAATTTCGGCCCCAGCGTGGCCCAGTCGCGCATCATGATTGCGGTCAGGTCGTAGTGATCGTGCCAGTAGGAGACGACCTTCTTGTCGATGGCCCCGGTTAACGGATCGACCACCTGCGCGGGGTAGCCGTCGGGCCCTGCGGGCGAATACACCGCCTGCCAGATGTCCCACTGCTCGGTGGAGCGGCCATGCGTGCCCAGCACGTACTCGTAGGCGTATTCGGGCCCGGAATCGGCGATGATGGTTCCATCGGGCTTGCGATCCGCCGGAATTGGAATCTGGCCAAAGACGCCGCTGCGCATGAATGCATTGCTATCTGCGTAGAGATCGATGTTCTGGTAAGCGTGAAAATCAATGGGGTCGGGGCAGGCTACGTAAGCGCCGTTGTACATGTCGGGATAAAACACCTGCGTGGCCAGAGCCTCCCATCCGCCGGTCGAGCCGCCGAAGGTGGCGCGCGCCCAGCCCTGCCCGATGCCGCGATACTTCTGCTCGATGGCAGGAATGAGTTCCTGGTTGATGGCCGAGCCATACGGTCCAACGTTGGCGGAATCGACATCGTACGAATCGTCGTAGTACGGGTTGGCGTTCTGCACGTAAATCAGGATGACGCGGGGCAGGCGCCCGCTGGTCCAGTCCTGGAAAAACCTGTAGCCGGATTTGTCGCGCGGCCCGGCCTTGGCGTCGGGCGGCGCAGTCACCCAGGGCACAGGACGGAAGCCGTCGTAAAAATGATCCTGATAGACGACGAGCGGAAATTTCGCGTTGGGGTGTTCGTCGAAGCCGTCGGGCAGCAGGATCCATGCGCCAAGGTAAACATCGCGCCCCCAGAACTTGCTCAGCATGGGACTCTTGAAGCGCATGTACCTTAGCCAGTGTGCGCCGGGATCCTTTGCGGCGATCACTTCCGGATCGCGCTCGGAGCCTTCGATGGGCGGGAAGACCTGGTCGAGCGTGAGCTTGATGGTTTGCGGCGACTTGGGGTCGAAGTGCAGCTTGACAGGCTTGTTGTACGGATTGCCCGGCTTGGAGTTCCAATGCTGGCCTTCGCCTTTGTCGGGCGGCAGCCACAGGTTGCGGCCGTCGGCGAGGTTGAAGAACTCATACACGTTGAAGACGGCCTGTATGAAGTAATCGCCCGCATCGAGATCGGTGAGTGAGCGGCGCGGATAGCCGAGGGTCCTGGCGTCGACGACGACGGGCTTGCCAGGGGCAAGATCGGAAACATCCACGCCGAAGCCCTGCGCCGATTCATAGTCCTCGTTCAGCTGCATACGGGGCTCAGGCTTGTCGGTTTTGGCAAAGACCAGGATGAGATGTCCGGTGAGAGGTTTGTCGGCGGAGGGGATGGTGATTTCGATGCGCTGCGCAGGTAGTGCGCATGCGGAGAGTGCGGCCAACAGCGCGGGGAGAAGGTGGGATTTTCGCATAAGCGGGTGCCTCAGGTCTTGAAGCGGCAGTATAGCAACGAGACGGCCTGGTCTGGAGGCCGTGCCTGTCGGCAGCGGGGTATCTTAGGGCCGTTTACCGGGTTTCTCAGGTTGTTCGCTTCTTTGGGTACTGCTCTTGCGTTAACCCTAGCAAAAGTCTCGCTTTCCTCATTCCTTCGCCGTGCAAATTTCCGCAGAAAAATCGATTTGGGAAATCGTTTTCTGTTGACACGACCCGATTAACCGTGGATGATAATTGAGGTGCATGCACACGTGTGCATCTTGCGGTGCTTTCCCTTGTTGTCCGGCGCAAGTTGGGCTCCAGTTCTGCCGGACCTGGTGTTCGAGAAATTTCCCCCGAGGAGTAATGAAAAGGATGAGTGATTTGCTTGTCCGCCCGGAGGCGTTCCGGAATCGGACTGAGGATTTTGGCTACGACTTTCTGTCTTTTGAGAACCGGAGGTTAGCACCTGGAGAAAGGTATTTTGGCGATACAGCCCAAAGAGAATTAGCCATTGTGGTTTTGGGAGGTGTTTGCTCGGTATCGAGTACCAAGGGCGAGTGGCTGGGAGTGGGTCAAAGGGCGACGGTTTTTGACGGCCTTCCCTACACTCTCTACCTCCCCATCCACACAGCCTTCACGGTGAGTTCGGAAGAGGGATGCGATCTTGCGTTTTGCTACGCAAAGGCCGAGGAGGAGTATCCGGTGCGCCTGATCACGCCGGCTCATGTGGGAATCGAGATCCGCGGCGGCGGCAACGCAACGCGGCAGATCAACTCCATGATCCCGCCTACCTTTCTGGCGCAGCGCCTGATCGTGGTTGAGGTGTTCACGCCGGCCGGAAACTGGTCGAGCTTTCCGCCTCACAAGCACGACGTACACAACCCGCCGGGCGAGGTGGACCTGGAGGAGCTCTATTACTACCGGCTGCAGCGCCCGGAAGGATTTGCGGTCCAGAAGGTGTACACCGCAGATCGGCGGACTGACGAAACCCTGACGGTGCGTAATGGCGATATGGTGCTGGTGCGCGAGGGATATCATCCGGTGGTGGCTGCCCATGGCTACAACGTGTATTATCTGAACGCGCTGGCCGGGTCGGCACGCTCGCTGGCTGCTTCAGACGATCCCGATTACGCGTGGGTGCGCAACGATTGGAAGGAAAAGGATTCGAGACTGCCGATGGTGAAAAGATAGGGAGCGAGGCAGCGAGGGAGCAAGAACCTTTGGCCGAGGAGCCGTGGAAACGAGGCGAGTGAAGAAGTGAAAAGCTAAATCGTTGTCGCGGGGGTCGAGGGAGCGAGCATGAAGACGCGGCGCATGACGATGGCTCAGGCACTGATTCAGTTCCTGAAGCAGCAGCATGTCGAGCGGGATGGGCGCGAGCATGCATTCTTCGCCGGGATGGCAGGCATCTTCGGCCACGGCAATGTGGGCGGCATTGGCCAGGCCCTGCAGCAGAACCCCGATTTCCCTTACATCCTGGTGCGCAACGAGCAGGCCGGAGTGCATCTGGCGGCGGGTTTTGCCAAGGCAAGCAATCGCCTGCGGACCTACGCGTGCACCTCGTCGATCGGGCCCGGTGCCACCAATATGATCACGGGCGCAGCGCTGGCCACGATCAATCGGCTGCCCGTGCTGCTGCTGCCCGGCGACATCTTCGCGCGGCGCAACGTGGCGCCCGTGCTGCAGCAGCTGGAGTCCGAGTCGACGCAGGACATCGGCGTGAACGATTGCTTCAAGCCTGTCTCGCGCTACTGGGATCGCATCTACCGGCCGGAGCAGCTGATTACCGCGCTGCCTGAGGCCATGCGCGTGCTGACTTCGCCGTCAGATTGCGGCGCCGTGACGCTGGCTCTGCCGCAGGATGTGCAGGCCGAAGCCTACGACTATCCCGAAGAGCTGTTTGAAAAGCGCGTCTGGCTCATCCGTCGCGGTGAGCCGGATCGCGTTTCGCTGGCTCGCGCGGTTGAGGCCATTCGACGCGCGAAGCGTCCGCTCATTATTGCCGGCGGCGGCGTTCTGATGAGCGAAGCCTCGCAGGCGCTGAGCACATTTGTGGAAAAGACCGGCATTCCGGTGGCCGAAACGCAGGCCGGCAAAGGTTCGCTCGCGTGGAATCATCCGCAAGAGGTGGGCGCCATGGGCGCCACCGGCTCACTGGCCGCCAACCGACTGGCCAATGCCGCGGATCTTGTGATCGGAGTGGGAACGCGCTACTCCGATTTCACTTCAGCCTCGATGACGGCCTTTCAAAATCCCAACGTGAAGTTTGTCAACATCAACACCGCGGAGTTCGATGCATACAAAGCCGGCGCCATTCCCGTGGTGGCCGACGCACGCGTGGCGCTGGAGCAGTTGACGGCGGCTCTGGGCGACTACGGCGTCGGCGCGGCCTATGCGCGAGAGATTACGGAGCTTAGAGCGCAGTGGGATGCCGAGGTCGAACGGTTGTTTCATCTCAAGA
>JASHYS010000072.1 GCA_030042915.1 Acidobacteriaceae bacterium | reverse complement strand
CGGCGTCTCTCACCATTCCCCTGGTTTTTGCGCTGGCCGGCAACGCCACCTGGTTTGTCTACCTGCTGGCAACCGTCTCCATGCTGATGATCGGCTTCTGCGTCAGCCGCTTCGCGCGCCTCAACGCGTCGCCGGGATCGCTTTACAGCTACACGGCCGAAACGCTGCCGCCGGTTTTCGGCGTCACGGCCGCCTGGGGACTGCTGCTCGCATATCTGGCAACCGGCGCTTCGGTGGCTGGGGGAGCGCTCTACTACGCAACCGTCCTGCTCGAGCAGTTTTTCCATTGGTCGCCGCCGGCCATCCCTACGCTGGCCCTGGTCTGCGCCGTCGCCGGCTACATTGCCTACCGCGACGTCAAGCTTTCTGCTGAAGTCATGTTGTGGATTGAAGCCGTTTCTCTCAGCCTCATCGTGATTGTTCTCGTCCTGCTGCCTGTACACATTGGCCTGCAATTCGACAGCAGCCAGTTCCGCTTGAAGGGCACATCGTTTTCTTCGCTGGGACCCGCGCTGGTGCTCTCCATCTTCAGCTTTGCCGGCTTTGAGAGCGCCACCACGCTGGGCGGCGAAGCGCGCGATCCACTGAAAACCATTCCGCGCGCTGTGTTGCAGTGCGCCCTGTTGGCCGGCGTTTTCTTTATGATGTGCGCCTACAGCGAAGTGCTGGGCTTTCGCGGCGGATCAACGGCTCTGAGCGATACCACCAGTCCCCTGCACCTGCTGGCGCGCAAGGCGGGCGTTTCGCCGCTGGGCGTGGCCATCGATGGCGGCGCGTTCATCAGCATGTTCGCTTGCGTGCTGGCCTGCGCCACTGCGGCGGGACGCGTTCTGCTGCGCATGGCGCACGATGCGCTGCTGCCATCCGCGCTCCAGCGCACCAGCCCGCGCCATGGAACTCCGGCCATCGCAGTCGCGCTTTCAACTGTGCTCATGTTCGTCCCCACGGCCGCGTTTGTCCTGCGCGGCTCCTCCGGTTCCACCATCTACGATTGGTTCGGTTCGCTGTCGGTCTTCGGCTTCCTCACCGCCTATGCGCTGGTGGCGGCGGCGCTTCCCTTTGCGCGCCGCGCGCTGGGCCAGCACTCCGCCCTGATCGCAGTCATCAGTGTTTTCACGGTTGCGGTGATTCTGCTCATCGGCGTGTTCGACCTCAACTCTGCCAGCGATCAAGTGCATGCACGAATTCCCTATTTCTATCTCGTTTACATTGCGGCGGGGCTGGCGTGGTACGCGCTTCGCCGCTGGCGTGACGCAAAGTACTGATCATTGTGGAAAACCCGGATTTTGCACAGCGAATAAACCCCAAAATCTTATAGCAAATTTATGCGTCAAGGGTTAGCATGCGTGTAACCCGCAGCGCGAGCAGAATCAGGCCCAAATGAGCGAGCGCGACTCGCGGCTCGTACATATCTTCTGCTCGAAACTTGAACGAATCCAGAAGTTCAGAACCTGCATTTCATCCGAGCCTTTTGCTTTGAGTCCCCGCAGTTGTACGGGGAAATCTCTATTTTGAGGTCAGCTCCTTGAATCACTCCATGCGCAGTTTTCTCTCCATCTGCGGGCTGCTGGCGTTGGTTGCAGCCGTTGCGCTGTGTCCCGGCTTCGTCGCTGCACAGCAAACGCTGGGCGGAATCACGGGCGTCGTCACTGACGCTTCGGGTGGAGTGATTCCCAGCGTCACCGTCACTTTGATCGACGAGCAGACGTCGCTGATGCGCAGCACCAAGACCAGCGGATCAGGAAGCTACACCTTCGTCGACCTGCCCATTGGCACCTACACGCTTACCTACGAAGCCGCGGGCTACGAAATACAGAAAACGCCGCACATCCCGGTGCAAGCCGACCGCACGGCCACGGTAAACGCCTCGCTCAAAGTCGGCCAAACCAGTACCACCGTCGAAGTGCAGGCCGCGCCGCTGATGAACGCGGTCGATACCACCAACGGCTACGTAATGGAGACGCAGCAAATCGACAATGTGCCGCTGGCGACGGGCAGCTTCACCGGCCTGGCGATTCTTTCGCCGGGCGTGAATGCGGAACTGCCCGGCGGCACCGGGTCGAACTCGGGAATGGGCAATGCGCCCATCTGGGCCAACGGCCAGCGCGACACCTCCAATCAATTCCTTGTCAACGGCGTCGATGCCAGCAATCTGTTCAACGGCAAGAGCACCAGCCAGGTAGATTCATTCCGCGTGGTCAACAACACCGGGCAGGCCAACAATGCGGCCGGCGGCGTTATTCCCAGCGCATCTTCGGTTTATCTTTCCATCGGCAACGCCATCCCCACGCCGGCGCCCGAAACCATTGCCGAGGTGCGCGTGAACGCGTCGATGTACGACGCACAGCAGGGATCGAACAGCGGCGCCCACATCGACATGAGCACCAAGTCGGGCACCAATCAGCTGCACGGCGGGCTCTACGCCCACCGCGGCACCAACTGGATCAATGCCGCTCCCTTCTTCTTCAAGAAGGACGACAACATCCCCGCTGCCGACAAGAATCCTGAATTGCACCGCTACACTGCGGGAGGCGACCTGGGCGGTCCGCTCATCAAGGACAAGCTCTTCGGCTTCGTCGGCTACCAGCACCTGCACATCTCCGACCAGGAGACGGGCGACGAGTTGCTCGTGGTGCCGCCGGGATTGACCTCGGGCGCCAACAGCCGCGACGCAACCAACATTGCTGCAGCCGTGGCGAATAACTGGACGTACAACACCGGCTACATGGAGAACTATCAGGGTTACGACCCAACCTACGGCGGCACCTTCAACGGCTTCACGTCAGGTGCAAATCCCGTTGCGCTGGCCCTTTTCACTGCGCCGTCCATTGCCGGCGAGCCCGGAAGTTATCTGATTCCGAGCGCACTCCCCACCTCCAACCCCAACGTTTATTCCCCTTACAACGCATTCCTTCCCGGCACCTCGCGGTTCATCTCCGACCAGGCCGTCGCCGATCTCGACTGGAACCTGAGCCCCAAAGATATCCTTGCCGCCAAGTACTACTACCAGCACGATCCATCGAGCTCACCCTACGCATACTCCAACGTGCCGGGCTTTACCTCGCACATGGACACGGGCTCGCAGTTGGGCTCTCTCAACAATGTGCAAACCATCGGCAACACGTTGAGCATCTCTGAGACCGTCGGCTTCCTCCGGGAAAAAACCTACGCCACCAACGATCAGCCCTGGGCGCCCGGCGAGTCGGGAACGCCGGCTGCGGCAATGACCACGGCCTTCGGCAATTATTTCCCCGGCTTCACCATCAACGACGCCATCGGCGATGCATTCGACAATCCCGGCTGCGCCGGTCCGCCAAACTGCGCTTCCGCGGAGCCGGCCGGGCCGCTCTATGGCCTGCTTCCGCCCTCGCTCGCCATCGGTCCCAACGCCGAATACCAGGGCGCCAACACCGGCGTCTTCCAGAACCGGATCATGCCCTCGGGCACCGCCGTCTGGAACAAAGGGCGTCACAGCTTAAGCTTCGGCGGAAGCTGGGCCTATACGCAGTTGAATGTCCGCGACCGCCGCACCGGCACCGGCATGGTCGACTCGCCCGACATGATCTCGTTTCTCGACAACTGGGTAACGCCTTACACCACGGAGCTGTTCACCGCATCCACCTACCTGCAGGGCAACGCCGATCGCTATTTCCGCGCCAACGAGACGGGATTGTTCGTCCAGGACAAGTTCCAGGTCACGTCTACCCTCAGCATTACCGCAGGGTTGCGCTACGACTGGGACGGCGGCCTGACCGAGAAATACGGCAATCTCTTCAACTTCGATCCCAAGCAATACAGCTACGATGTCGCTTCCGACACTATTACCAGCTCGGGCTTCATCATCGCCGGCAACAATAAGAATGGGACCTCGGGCGTGAGCAAGACCACCCTCACCGGCCGCCAGTGGGGCATGGCGCCGCGCGTCGGATTTGCCTGGCAGCCCTCAGTGTTCCACTCCAAGTTTGTGGTCCGCGGCGGCAGCGGCTTCTATTACGACCGCGGCGAGCTGTTTACTTATCTCTCGCCGGGCTATGCGGCCGGCGAAATCGAAGGCGGACCCTTCGGCATCGTGCAAACGCCGCCGTTTGTTACCCAGCAGCACTGCCCCTACTCCTCCTCGTTCCAGGCCGCGAACCCAACCTATCTTTACCTCAATTACATTCCCATCTGCGGCGGAGACTACTTTACGCCTCCCACTGGAGGCGTAAATGACGGTTACTCGCTGGCAACTCCATGGGGAACCACGCTCGGGCCCGGTCCGTCCAATCCTCAGGCCTCTCAGGTGGCCAATTATCTCCCCAATGCCGCGGAGATTATCGACGGCACAGTGACGGGATCCAATACGCAGCAGCCCTTCATTCTCGGCGTCTACAACCGCGCCAACAAGCTGCCCTACAGCATCAATTTCACGCTGAACCTGCAGTACCAGCCGCGCAACGATCTCATGTGGGAGGTGGGCTACGTGGGCAACCTGGGCCGCCACCAGATCATTCCTATCCCTTTCAACCAGGCGCAGATTGCCACCATCGGCAGTCCCACCCACCCCGGTGGGCTGGCCACGCAGGATTTCAGCTACGGCTACACGGTGCTCGATCCCACGCAAAACTACGCGCCCATGTGCGTCAATCAGCCGGGTCAATCTGCCTGCACTTATGGACAGATGATGAACAACTACGAAGGCGGCAACGTGGATCTGCGCGTACCTTACATCGGCTACTCCTCTGAATCCGAGTCCTACACCGCGGC
>JASHYS010000071.1 GCA_030042915.1 Acidobacteriaceae bacterium | reverse complement strand
ACGTGTTACTGGCGATCCCGCTGATTCTGCTTAAGGTTCTCTTGTTCACGATTGTCCTCGTCGTAATCGAGTCGTCGCTTGCCAAGCTGCGCCTATTTCGCATTAGCGAGTTTCTTGGGGCCGCGTTCATCATCTCCGTGGCAGCGATGATTGCGAGCATTTTTTCAGTTTCGGCTGCGTAGAAGGGAGTCGATGGTATTGAGTGCTCAAACACAGCTGATCGATGGGCTAAACGCCTTAACTGCGGGTTTGATTCTGCTCACCGCATTCGGAATGGTTGCAACGCGCCAAGTCCAAGGGGTCGTGCGATTCTTCGTCGTCCAGTCTGCCTTCCTTTCGGCTTCAGCCTTTTTGATCGGATTCGATCGGCGCTCCATTCACTTGATCGCGCTCGGCGTTATCACGATCGGCGCAAAAGTCGTTGCCATTCCGCTGGTTCTCAAGCGGACCCTTCCCGATGAACTTTATGAGCGGCGTGAAATCAACCAGGTAATCAACATTCCCGTCTCGCTTTTGCTGGCGCTTCTGCTCGCCATTGCAGCGGAGTTTATTGTCAGCCCCTTGGTGGGTATTTCGACCGACCCGGTGGTTCATGTGAATCTCCCCATCGGCCTCGCGGGGATTTTGATCGGCGCGTATTCCCTTATCGCTCGCCGGGAAGCCATTCCTCAATTGGTTGGGATCCTGGCCATGGAAAATGGCGCTTTCTTCGCCGGCGTGGCAATCGCATCTGACCTCCCGCTCATTGCCGAATTTGCAATCGCAATTGACGTCATCTTGATTGCCGTTGTGATCGGTGTCCTGACGCGAGACATCACCCGGACCGTCGGGACAACCGAAGCTGCGGCTATGAGCGAACTTAAAGAGGAGCCACAGTTATGGCGCTGATGACGGCGATCTCTCTTCCCCTCCTCGCGGCGCTTCTCTGTTGGATTAAACCGCTCCGCACCTTTGCTTGGCTCATTACAGTCATATGTTTGTCGCTGAGCTTTGCCATGGCGATTGGCACGGCATCCCACGTGCTCCGATATGGAGTCGCCATAGGAATTCCGCGCTGGTTTGAGGCTGACGGTTTGAGTGCTGTCATGATTCTGCTCGTTAGCTTTGTCTGCGCTCTCGCGGCGATCTTCGCGGGCGGATATATGCATCACGGTAGCCAGCAGTTGACGCGCCTTTGGTGGTTTTATTGCAATTACAACCTGCTGGCGTTTGCCTTGATTGTTGTCCCTGCGTTCGCGAGCCCGAATCTGGTTTGGGTCGGAGTGGAGTTGATCACCCTCTTCGCGATCCTGTTGGTCGGGTTCGAAGGCACCCCAACTGCACTGGAAGCGGCATGGAAGTACGCCATCCTGACGCTCATGGGCGCTCCAATTTCGTTGCTAGGCTTCTTCGTACTCTACTGGGCGTATCACATCAGCGGCGGCGGCACCTTGGAAACTTGGCAAAGTCTGTCTACATCGGTCGCGGCGCTGCCTCCAAATCTACTCAAATTCTCATTTCTGTTAGTATTTGTGGGATTTGGAGCCAAGGTCGGCCTTGCTCCCATGCACACTTGGTTGCCAGACGCCCACAGCCAGGCACCCACACCGATCTGTGCAGTTCTCTCGGGAATCAAAACCAGCGTACCTTTGTATGCCATTCTGAGGCTTCTCTCGATTGTTCTCGCATCTCCCGAGGCGCGAATCGGAAATTGGATGGTGATTATCGGCCTCTTTTCTGTAGGAATTGCAGCTTTTCTGCTTCTTCAGGTCCGCGATTACAAGCGTATGTTCGCTTATTCGACCGTTGAACACATGGGGATCATCCTGACCGCAGCCGGATTTGCGACAAGGGGTGGTGAGTCAGGAGCCGTGGCGCAGATGTTGAATCACTCGATAACCAAATCTCTCTGCTTTTACACGGCGGGCGCCGTGTTGGTAGTTCTCGGAACACGGCAGATCCGGGAAGTGCGTGGACTCTTCAGGGTCTCTCCGTTCGCAGGTGCTGCACTCTTGCTATGTTCTCTGGCCATCGCCGGTGCTCCGCCCTTTCCGATCTTCTTGAGTGAGTTCTCCATTTTGTCCGCTGGTCTGAGATCGGGACACAACGCGGCGGTGATTGTTCTCGCGACTCTGATTGTCATCGCGTTTGTTGCGATTTTCCTGCAGGTAAACCGCATGTTGTTCGGTGATCCTGAGCCCGTTTCGACATCAATTTCGCTGCCGGGAAGTGTCAGAACTGCAATCCTCATCGCCGCCGTGCCAGTCGTGGTTCTCGGTGTTTACATTCCTGGGCCGGTTCACTCACTGATGACGCTCGCGGCGCAGCAACTGGGAGGACATTGAGATGGCCGCCTCTTCATCACCTATTGCGGGAGACAGCACTGTAGTTATGGTGGATTTGGCAGCCGCGCTTGAGGAGCGCTTCGGAAGCGAAATCGCAAGGGGCCCGGCGGGTAGTGGCTTCGGTCTCACAATTTCTCTATCTCGACCTCAGGTGCTGCCGGCGCTCTGTAAGTTTCTGTTTTGGGAGCGCGGGTGCCAATTTGGCGGCATCATCGCAGAGGAACAATCAGCTCGCTGGCAGATACACTACGCGTTTCTGATGGCGGGCCTCGGGTGGATCGATGTAGAGCTTTCTTTGCCGCTGGAGACAACAACACTACCCAGTATCGTTAAGGACGTACACGCAGCTGACTGGCATGAGCGCGAGATAGAAGATCTGTTTGGAATTCATTTTGAAAACCACCCCCGGCTTGGCGACTTTGTGCTGCACGATCAGATTTGGCATGAGGGCATTGATCCGATGCGTAAGAGCTTCTCGGTTAGTCGCCCTCAGCTCGAACACAAAGAAGACCTTGAGTGGCAGCCGTTGCTGGTTGTTGAAGATCCGGGCTCCTTCGCCATGCCCGTTGGCCCAGTGTACGAGGGGGGAATCGGGGAATCTCTACACTTTTTGCTGGAAACAGTTGGCGAAGATGTGATTCGGGCAGCGCCTCGCCTCTTCTACAACTATCGAGCCGTCGAAAAGATCGCCGAGGGCCGAACTTTGGGCAATACGCTTCTTCTTGCCGAACGATTTGCTGCAACCTCAGCATTTGCCCATTCGCTTGCGTTCTGTCTCGCCGCCGAGAAAATCGCGGCTGTCGACGTTCCGCCGCGGGCTGTGGCTCTCCGTGTCCTTCTCGCGGAGCTTGAAAGACTGAGACATCATGCAGGAGCGATAACGGCTATATGCGATTCGACGGCGTTGTCAGTCTCCTCCGCTCAAGCCTCAATTATCGAGGAGAACCTGCTGCGCGCTTCCTGCGCCTTTACTCGCCATCGCTATCTGTTCGGTTTGAATACTCCGGGCGGCCTCAGCTGCGATTTCGAATCGGAGCCATGCAAGGCTTTGCTTTTTGCCGTCGACAAAGCTGCGAGCGATCTTCGCTTATTGGAGAAGCGGCTCCGTCTCAGCAGCAGCTTCCTTGACCGCCTTGAAGATGTGGGAATCGTTACTGGAGACAATGCCAGAGATTTGAATCTCGTGGGTCCAATTGGCCGCGCTTCCGCTCAGCATTGCGATCTTCGCAAAGCGTGCCCTTATTCCGGCTACGGCCGATACGCATTCGAAGCCCCCTCTGAGACAGAAGGCGACGGTTACGCCAGGCTGCGCGTGCTTTTTTCAGAAGCAGCACAGTCGGCGATCCTGATTCATCAGGTAGTTGAGAGCCTGAAGGAAGGTCCCGTTCGCGCTTCCTTCGAGGTAAGTCATGGAGGCGCGGCCTTGGGGTGGGTTGAGGCCCCACGCGGCGCCGCTCTTCATTGGCTTCGAGTAAGCGAAAATGGCGTGGTTGAGCGATATCGGGCCATTACGCCTTCCTTCAACAACTGGCTTGGGTTTCACGTTGCGGCTGAGGATTTCGCGTTTCAGGATTTTCCCATCATTCTTGCGACTTTTGGGCTGTCTGCGACCGAATGTGATCGGTAGAGGTGAGGTGAGATGAGCTTTTGGTTTTGGCACGGACTGCGCAAAGGTGTTCAATCGACTCGCTATCCTGCGCGAGCGGATAACACACCCGGAGTTTCTCCGGGACGCCCCGTGAATACGGATTTCTCAAGCGTTGAAGAGGCTCGGCGCGCCGCGGATATTTGCCCGACGGATGCAATAATTGCCCACGGAAAATCAACATATATAAATCACGGCAAGTGCGTGCATTGCCAGCTTTGCCTTCGGTCTTTGCCGTCTCCCATGAATTGGGAACCTGGGTACGAGTGGACCCGATTGCCCGCGAATCAAGCAGAATCGCTTCCATTGCCCCCAGCCTTTTCGAAGTCAATGCACATCATGGTCGTGGATGCCGGAGATTGCGGTGCGTGCCTTCGCGAGGTAAAACAACTCAACAACCCTCTCTACAACATGCATCGGCTTGGGTTCTTTTTAACGGCTACGCCTCGCGCCGCAGATCTTCTGCTTGTCGTGGGTCCGGTCAGCGAAAACATGCGTGGACCGCTGCTCAAAACCTGGGAAGCTATGCCGACCTCCAGAAAAGTGATGGCGGTTGGCGCCTGCGCGATTTCTGGAGGTGTCTTCGGCAAAAGCTTTATGTGCGCATGTGGAGTCAGTTCGGTTTTGCCAGTCGATTTCGAAGTTCCCGGGAACCCTCCCCCACCTCTGGCGATCCTGCACGGGCTTCTCGTTGTTGCAGGACGAAAATCAGTGGGCCCCCCGCAAGGATCTTCAAAGGGGGACGCAGCGCCATGGCGATGATTGCAGGACTATCGCTGGGTACCATCTTCGTTGTTTGCGCCGGTGGTGTACTTTTCTCCGCTTTACTTGGACGAAAGCATATCCCGGCCGTACTGGCCGTCGCGGGAGCGTTTTCGGCGATCCTCATGGCCCTGACATCGGCGACTGTACTGCTGGCCCGCCAACCTTTCGAGGTCGGCCTGTGGACATTGGATGGATTTGGCCGTTTTACAATTCACCTCGACCCCCTGTCGTCTATCTTTCTTTTCGTCTCTGGGGTCGTCTACTTTTCCATTTCATTATTTGTGGGAAGCTTCCTCAGGAATCAGGTAGACGATCCGCACCCCACGCTGCGTTTCTCGATCCTTTACTTTGCCCTCATGGCCGCGGTGGTGTTGATTCTCGTTGCAGGCGACACCGTCCTCTTCCTGATTAGCTGGGAATGCATGTCCATTCTGTGTTTTTTGCTGATCAACTACGATCCGCGTGGGCAGTCTGACAAGTCTGCCGGCTACATAATGCTTGCGATGAGTGAAGCCGGCTTTCTGGCAGTCGCCGTAGCCTTTTTACTACTCGCCCGCTCTGCGGCGGATCTCTCGTTTGCGTCTCTGCGCTCGGCGAGCGGATCACTCTCTCCACAGGCGCTATGGTTGACCTTCCTGCTCGGCTTCTTTGGCTTTGGAGTGAAGGCAGGGCTGGTCCCGGTCAATTTCTGGCTGCCGCGATCCTATACCGCCGCCCCTCCAGTTTTCGTGCCTGTCTTTGCCGGCATCACACTCAATCTCGGATTCTATGGAATCCTGCGACTCAATGCGGATCTCATGCATGCGGGCTTCGGGACAGGTCTGCTAGCACTCATCACCGGAAGTGTCACCGCTCTGGTGGGCATCCTCTATGCAACGACAGACGGTGACATGAAAACCATGCTCGCACACAGCTCCATCGAGAACGCGGGGATCATCGTGGCTGCGGTGGGGGCCTTTCTGGTCTTTCGAGCTCTCGGCCAGCCGGTTGCGGCGGCGCTTGCGATCTCGGCTGCGCTCTACCACATGGCCAATCATTCGGTTTATAAGACACTCCTTTTTGAAGGCGCGGGGCACGTGGAAGCTGCAACGGATACACGTGATATGGACCGTCTCGGAGGCTTGGCTAGGGTTTTGCCGGGCTTGTCGGCGATTTTTCTTGTGGGGTGCCTGGCAATCTCCGCCGTTCCTCCATTCAACGGATTTGTCAGCGAGTGGATGACTCTGCAAGCGTTGCTGCGTAGCGCGATCCTTGCATCAACTTCGGTAAGAATCGTCTTCGCGCTTTGCGGCGCCGCGCTTGCACTCACTGCAGCCCTGGCGGTGACCTGCTTTGTGAAGGTCTACGCCATGAACTTTTTGGGCATTCGCAGAGGTACGTGGGAGCCTCAGGCCAGAACGCAAGCCATGAGTAAATTCCCGCTGGCGATTCTGGCGGTCGTTTGCCTGCTCTTAGGGATTCTCCCAACCTATGTCCTACCGATACTCAACCAGAGCGTGGAGCCTCTTGCCGGCGCGAGCATTACCACAGCACTTGTGCAGCCATTTTTCTCAGCAACTCCTCAAAATGCTCAGCTTCCTGCAGCGTTCCTTCAAGATTTTCACAATTTGGGTGCACAGACGGGCAAGGGATTCGTTCCCGGGCGCGGGCTCGTAGTGCTTCTTCGCGGGCTTGAGGCGAACCCGGTGGTCTTCGCAATGTCTCCTTCTTATAGTGTGGTCGCCTTAACCCTGCTGCTCGTTGTGACATGGTTTGTGGTAACCCGACTCACGAAACGACGGACGTTAGCCCGACGGCCACTCTGGGCAGGGGGCATTCCACGCTTGTTGCCCTCGATGACATACACAGGAACGGGCTTCTCCAATCCGGTTCGCGTAGTTTTTCAGGCCATTTTTCGGCCGAATATTACTGAAGACACGCGCCAGACCGTCGCAGTGCACTTCCGGACGGCCATTCACAGGCAGCGCGAAGAGACGCATGTCGTCGATCGGCTGCTGCTGAAACCGATTGGAGCCGCCGTCCAGTGGATTGCCGCCTTTCTGGCCGGCATGCACCACGGAAGATTGAACGCCTATATCGCTTATGTATTGGCGTTCCTATTACTGGTGCTCTTTTTCTATCGGGGAGGTTAGAACTTGCGGAACGCCCCCACACCACTGTTCACTCTTTTGCGCGCTTCCGAGGCTTGGAGACGCACCAGGTGAACTCCGGCGGAGGCTCCCGACTTAGGGGAGTTCATGAATCCTGTTGGGCTGGTCTTGAGTCTGCTCTTCGTCGTCTGTGCTGCAGGCATCATCTTGGGAATCTTTGTACCCGAAAAGCGCATTCCCGTTATTCTCGCCTGGGCCGGATCAATCGCAGCACTGCTGGCGCTGTATGCCGCAGGAGCTGTACTCATTTCCGGCGGCGACTTCCACCACTCATTGTGGACGATTCCCTCAATTGGCACCCTGACGATTCTTCTAAATCCCATATCAGCGTTCTTCCTCTTCATTGCCGGCATCGTGATCTTCGCAAGCTCGGTATTCTCCGCCGCCTATATGCAACGCTATGTCGGCCACTATAGCCTGGCGGCTTTCAATACGTGGTACTTGGTTCTGTGTGCCTCGATCGTGTGGATCCTGCTCGAGGAGGACGTCTTCGGCTTCCTGCTCGCCTGGGAGGTAATGTCAATTTCGAGTTATCTCCTCGTGAACTTCGAGCATCGGCGCAGTGGAACCAGCCGAGCGGGATTCCTGATGCTGGCGATGGGTGAAGCGGGCTTCGTCGCCGTCACAGTGGCGCTACTTATTCTCGCGACTCGAGCGGGCTCGGGGCATTTTTCAGACCTCAGCATCGCCGCAGTCGCGCTGCGTCCCTTGCTCCGCTGGACGGTGTTTCTCCTTACATTCTTCGGTTTTGCCGTCAAAGCAGGCCTCGTCCCAGTCAATGCCTGGCTTCCACGAGCCCACCCCGCCGCTCCGGCGAATGTGTCTGCGATTCTTTCTGGCGTGATACTGAACCTCGGCCTCTATGGAATTATTCGCTTGGATTTTCAGATCGCACCCCTTCC
>JASHYS010000006.1 GCA_030042915.1 Acidobacteriaceae bacterium | reverse complement strand
CTTGCATGTCGCATTCAATTGTCATGAGGTGGTTTGCCGGCCATGATCGACGCCCTGATCACCGATTAGCTGATCTATCATAGGCAGCAGCGTCGAGCCCATGCCGGATTCCCCATTCCACGTAATGAGCAAGCCTGTCGGGCCGTTGTGCAATCTCGATTGCTCCTACTGTTTTTATCTGGAGAAGGAGAATCTTTATCCAGGCACCAGGCAATGGGAGATGCCGCATGATGTGCTGGAGCGCTACATCAGCGAGTATATTGCCGCGCAGCCTGGGCATGAAGTGCACTTTGCCTGGCAAGGCGGCGAGCCGACGCTGCTGCCCGTGGCATTTTTCCGCGAGGCTATGGAGTTGCAGAAGCGCTATGCCAACGGCAAGGCGATTCACAATGCGCTGCAGACCAACGGTACGCTGATCGACGACGAATGGGGCGAGTTTCTCGCAGCGCACAACTTTCTCGTGGGCATCTCCATCGACGGGCCGCGGGAGCTGCATGACAGCTACCGCGTGGACAAGGGCAATGCGCCCACATTCGACCGCGTGATGCACGGCATTGCCAAGCTCAAAGAACACAGGGTCGAATTCAACACTCTCACCGTCGTCCACCGTCGCAACTCCGCGCGTCCGCTCGAGGTTTACCGCTTCCTGAAGGAGATCGGCAGCGGTTTCATGCAGTTCATACCCGTCGTCGAGCGCAAGGCTGCGGCGCCGGGATCAGATGGACTGGTTTTGATCCAGCCATCATCGCGGCAGGCGGCGGAAGTGACCGACTGGTCGGTCGAACCCGAGGCATACGGACGCTTTCTGACGGGAATCTTCGACGAATGGGTCAAGCAGGATGTGGGCCGCGTCTTTGTGCAGATCTTCGACGTGGCACTGGAAAGCTGGACGGGCATACAAGCCAGCCTCTGCGTCTTTCGCGAAACCTGCGGCTCGGCACTCGCGCTGGAGCACACAGGCGACCTTTTCTCGTGCGACCACTACGTTTATCCAGAAAACCGGCTCGGCAACATCATGGAGAGCGGGATGGCGGAGCTCGTTACATCGCCACAACAAAAGGCTTTTGGCCAAGCGAAGCGGGATTCGCTGCCGCGCATGTGCCGCGAGTGCGAAGTTCGCTTTGCCTGCAACGGGGAGTGCCCAAAGCACCGGTTTGTGACCACGCCCGACGGCGAGCCGGGCTTGAACTACCTATGCGCGGGGTATAAGCACTTTTTTCATCACATTGATCCCTACATGCGGTTTATGGCCACCGAGTTGACTGAGGGCCGGCCGCCGGCGGGAATTATGCAATTCATCGGAAACTCGATCCAGCCCGCAGCCAGGTCAATCTGATCAAAACAAGAGGGCTTGCGTGGGCGGTTGCTGACTCGGTGCCAGCAGCTCTGCGTCGTCGTTGCGCACGTTGCCCACGCGGTCGCTGACAGGCCACGCCTTCATGCGCTCGGCCGGGTAGGGGCGAAGAAGATCGACGGGAGGACGCGCGGGATCGCCCGGATGGAGCCAGCGATCGTAGTCTTTGGGCGAAAGGATCACAGGCATGCGATTGTGGACGGGCTCCATCAACTGGTTGGGATCGGTGGTAAGGATGGTGAAGGTCTCGAGCGGTGCGACACCGGCAGGCTCTTTGGGGCGCCAGCTCTCCCACAGGCCGGCGAAGGCATAGGGCTCACCTGATGCGAGCGCGAAGGCAAAGGCATGCTTGGTTTTTGCGTCCAGGCGCTTCCACTCGTAGAACGCGTCGGCGGGAACCAGGCAGCGGCGGCTCTTGAGGGCCTCGCGGTAGGCGGGCTTTGAGGCTACCTCCTCGGCGCGGGCATTAATAGTGGAGAAGCCGATTTTGGCGTCTTTTGCCCAGTAGGGCACCAGCCCCCAGCGCAGGAGAGCCATCTCGCACTGGCCGGAATCGCGGCCCATACGCACCACGGGCTGCGTGCTCTGGGGCGCGATGTTGTAGCTGGGCGCAAACCAGGGCATGTCTTCAAGGTTGAGGTCAAACCATTCTGCCAGAATGTTTTGCGTCGATTTTCGGGCAAACCGGCCACACATATCGTTCCCAGAATAGCCAACCACAGGCCTGAATTGACAGAGAAACCTTTGACAAAAGAATGGATTGGCGCGAAGCTGGAAAAGCGAATAAAAAGCGAAAGTATGACCTTCACTCTTATGCCCTCTGCTGCCGCACTCCGGCTGGAAATTGAGCGCTCTCTGGCCCACCGCTTCCCTGCTGCGCTTACGCCCATGCCTCGTGCATTCAGAGAGATTGCGGCGACAGGTATTGCCGCCATAGACGAGCTACTGGAAGGCGGGATGCCGGTAGGAGCGATCAGCGAGGTGACCGGAGCCGAGTCGTCAGGGCGTACGAGCCTGGCGATGGCCTTTCTGGCTCGGCGTACGGCCGAGGGGCAGGTTTGCGCGTGGGTTGATGTGAACGATGCCTTGGATCCGGAGTCGGCTGCGGCCAACGGTGTGGCTTTGCGGCAACTGCTATGGGTGCGATGCTGCGACAAGAGAGTGCCGGCCA
>JASHYS010000070.1 GCA_030042915.1 Acidobacteriaceae bacterium | reverse complement strand
TCCCAGTTGTAAACAGCCTGCACTCCCGCGTACTGTACGTCGTGCTCCACAAAGTCGTAGCCGCCGTTCACCGCCAGGTTGAAGCCGTTTCCGGTTTGCTTGCCGTATTCCAGAAAGGGCGTGATCTGCTGGCTCTTCAGGGTTCCTAACGATCCGCTCGTAGGCCCGGTCATTTCATCAGGAGCGTTCAGCAGCGCATGCCCGATGCCCAGCGTGGTCTTGCCAAAGCTGTATCCCGAAAATACGTTGTTCGCGGCCAGCTGGCCGCGGATGGTGTCATACGCCATATCCCACTGAATGCGCAGGTTGTCGATGGCTTCAAAGCGAATGCGCGAGACGATGGGCGCAATGTTGCGCGGCGCGGTCAAAAAGGTCGGCGCCATCAGGTCGAGGGTGGCGTCGAAGACGTTGCGCCGGTCAGCAATAACGGCGCCGCCGAAGCTGGGATCGATGAAGTACTCCTGTGCAATCTCCCAGCTTGCCCATTCGCGCGGCGCGTTGGCGCAGTTGCTGCCAGTCTGGTCATCTTCCGGATCTTCGCCGTCATCCGAGGAGCATGGCCGTTCGCCGGTGGGCCGCAGGTAGAACCGCTGCAGCAGTGAGAAGCCCGCCTCATTCACGTCGCTGGCGATGTCTGTGGTATCGAACAGGGGCACGTTGCGCGCCTGCGTTCCAATTCCGCCCACGTAGCGGTAATTCAGCTCCGCTTCAACCACGTGCCGCAGCTCCCGGCCGAAGAAAGGCAATTCGAAATCGCGCTCCAGCGCAGGCGGACGGATTTCCACCGATGCCTCGAGGTCGGTGCGGTTGAGCGAACCGGAGCCGCTCTTCGGAACCTCAAATGGCCCCGTCAATTGGGGGGTCTGGCTGCTCGTATAAAAGGTGTCGCGGACAGCAACCTCGGGAACGAAGCTCCATCCCCCGGCCAAAAACGGCATGGAAAGGTGCGGATAGACATCCAACCTTCCTACGTTGCGCGCGTGAAAGTAGGGTTCGGCGCGGTTCAAAAATCCCAGCGACGATCCCAGACCCCAATACAAAATAGAATCGCCCAGCGGACGGTCGAGCACGTCGTAGCGCAGCACGGGCAGGCGCAGAATCTTCACTTCGTCGCCATTGGTGGTGCTGGCGAACGATTGAAAGCGGTCAAGCCAGACCGACGGCATCATGCCGTTTTCATTGTGCGTCAGCGCCACCTCGCTTGACACCTCGGAGCTGATGGCCTGGGAGTAGTTGTCGTTGAAAATCAGCCGGTACACATAGCTCGACAGATATTCCGCCGTGCCGGATATTCGCGTTGCGGGTGAGAGGTCCCGGCGTCCGAGCACGGCCACGTCCACTCCGCCCTGGTTCACCAGTTCGTATCCCACCGGGCCCGCCAGCAGATCCGCGGGTTTCGCTCCCGCGCTGGGCAGCGTGGTGCCTACCGGCTCTTCCACGCCCCGGTCCAGCAGCGCATTCCATCGCGCCAGAACGTGGTCCAGCCCGGGGCCCTTGTAGCGGAAATCGCCGTTCGGCGCCCAGCCGCGTTTGCTGAAGTACTCCGCGCCCACGATCATATCCATGCTGCGGCTGATCACCCAGTACACCTGCTCGCCCAAAACAAAGCCTTCGATGGAAGAGTTGCTGGCCATGGGGATTAGCAGCCCGCTCACCCGTCCTGTCTCGTTGGTGGAATGCTGGAGATAAGGCAGATAGAAAATGGGAATGCCGAGAAACTCGAAACCCGCGTTCGACGTTGACGCTTCGTTGTTTTCCAGTCTGATGGCGTGTGCAATAATCCGCCAATCGGGATGGGGAAGCCTGCAGTTGGTGATGGAGCCGTCGACGATGCGGTAGTTGCCTTCACCCGTCTGGAGCAGCACCCGGCCGGAAAACTGCAGCGGGGTGGTGGTGGTATACACCACCGTGTGGCCCACGGTGCGCATGCCCTGCGAGCCGCTCACGTTGTAAAAGCGCCCCGTGTGCATGTCCAGGCGCATGTTGCCGCTGGTGGCGTTGATCAGCAGATCGTCGGGTCCGCCGGCAACCTGCACGTGGCCGTCCGCCTCCAGCTCCGTGGTCACACGGTTGTAGACAACAGTGTCGGCGCGGATCACGTAATCGCGGTAATGAAGCACTACCTGCTTTTGCTTCTCTCCGCCGGTGTAGGTTACCTTGTCTCCCACTGCGACCAGATGATCGAACTCGACATCCAGGGGCGGTCCAGTCTCAGGCTTAGGCTCCGGCGTGGCAACCGGGACGATCTCCTGGCCGGGATCGTCGGGCAAAGCTTCGCTATTAACGATGCTGGGGCTCTCCTCGCCGACGCCCTTTTCGCGTTGCGCCGCGGGTGCCGCATTCGTCAACGCCTGTGCCCTCAATCGCAGGTGACAGATCGCCAACAGCGTGATAAATACAAAGATACGGGCACGCATCCTCAGTCCGGTGTAAGGCTCAGCATAACAAAGCTGGCTGCATCTGATAGGACGCGCGCCATGCTGCTCTGGTAACTCGAGAATCCGGCCCACGGTCGCGAGGATCCAATCCCGGGTCATGCTTCCTACTCTCCGCCGTTCCCCGTGGTTCACCGGGATTTTCTGCGGTTTCCTGAGCCTGCCCCGAGTTTCTGCGCAGGCGTGATGCATCGGTAAAAGCTCAGCTGCGCGGTTCACCTGATGGCAGAAGGGAAAAGCAGCTTTGGGCAAAGAGTTGAAAACGGCCAATCTCCCATCCACATGGAAGCAGGAGGTCAATCGTCGCGTTGCCGCCCACATGAGCCGGAAGGCTCTTTCCGTGGTGGAGTCCGAGCCGCCTTCCGAGGCCCGCCCATCTCTCGGTAGCCGCGCTGCCAAGGCAGCCGAACGTGTGGCTGCCCGCTATGCCAACGCTCCCAGCTTTGACAAGGCGCTTTCAGAAGAGACGGCGCAGTCCATGCCTGCCGCCGATGCGGCCGGCAACGGAGCTTCAGCTCATGTTGCGCCCGCTGCTGCGACTTCTCAGCAACAGCCAATGACACCTGCTGCGCTGCCGCCCTCAGAGGTTCAACCCGATCCCGTGCAGCAGACGGCTCCGGTTGCTGTCGGCTCCGCGTCGCTCCCCGCACCCGCAGCGTCGGAGCCTCCTCGCAAGAAGTCCCGCGCCCGCCGCCCGGCCATCCTGAACATTCAGGAAGTCGAGCCCGCCCAGCCCATTCCTGCCAACGTCATCCGTTTTCCGCGTCCCGTGGTTGCCACGCGCAAGAAGCGTCCGCGACGCGCTGAAGGCCCTTTGGCCGTGCCCGAAGCCGGCACACAGCTAAGCATCTTCGAAATTGAGCCCGAGACTGTGTCCACCGAACCCTCTCCTGCTGTTGCCGGCGAAGCGGCAGCGCAGGCCTGGTTGCAACCAGACTGGCCCGGCATTGAGCTTGAGGCTCCGCAGGCGCAGGCTTTTGCTGAAGAAGCTCCGCAAACCCGGCCGCCGCTTATCATTGCGCTGGCGCCACTCAGCCGGCGCCTGATGGCCGCTGTCGTCGATGCTGCGATCGTGCTGGCGGCTTTTCTGGCCGGCGCGTTGCTGGCTGCGTCCAAAGTGGCTGAACTGCCCGGCCCCCGCCCCGTTGAATTCACCGCCTTCCTCGCCGTACTGGTTCTCTCGGTCGCTTACCTGGCGCTTTTCTTCACCGTTGGAACGGCCACGCCCGGCATGAGATACGCCGGCATCCAACTCAGTACCTTCTCCGGCTCCAAGCCCGACCGCGCGCAACGCTGCACGCGCCTGGCAGCGCTGATTCTGTCGGTCGCGCCTCTCGGTCTGGGGCTCGCCTGGGCCCTCTTCGACGAAGCTCACCTCACCTGGCACGACCGCCTTTCGCGCACCTACCTGCGCAAGAGCTAAAACGGTGCTCTGAAGAATCGTGCGCGCAATTCTCGGAATCGACGCCGCGTGGAGGTGCTCAATGGCAACGCTGAACCAATCGGCGATGAGTCGGCGGCGATCTGGGTGCCGTGTCGGCCAGAAAAAACGTTTGCGCCCAGCGGACTGGTCTGAGTTTCTGGCGCCAGAGGCAGCAGCTTCGCATGAATTCATGAAGGAAGTTGAGGATCTGCCTGTGCAGGAGCGCAAGTTCTTCTCCCCGGCTCAGCAAAAGCCGTCTGGTCGCGGCGCAAAGAACCGTTTCCGCACGGCGTGAGTTTCAATTTGGTATGCTTTTCGACCGAAATTGCCGGAAGAAGCTGCGCAAGTCTGCGGCCAGCAGCTCCGGCTGCTCAAGCGCCATATTCCCATCCCGAGCCCGGCATTGACTCGGGCCAGCGCGTTCGGCGCAGACGCTCACGCAAATCCGCGATCGCTGAAGCGGAATAACTGGGGAAGAATGGTTCGATTTTCATCATGATTTCGGCCGATCGCCGTGTGCGGGCAAGCCGGCGGTACCCCGCAAGACTGCGAGCTTCTCTATCCTGCAGAAATCCTGCTCCTTGTTCCCTAATCCCTGGCCCCTGTTTTTAGCGCCCGAGCCGCGCTCACGCCTGCGCCGATGAGCGCAGTTTCGTCATCCGGGGGAAGAATCTCCAACGAGAAACTTTGCAGCGGGCTCATTCTCACCATGGTTTCCAGGTGACTGCGCAAGAGCGGCAATTCAAGAAAACCCACGTTGGCTCCTGTGAAATAAAAGCGCCCCGGACCAGCCAGATGAATGAACGAGGCAGTTGCCGCGGCCAGCGCGCGGTGCCACAGGTTCACAAACTCGCGGCAGCGCGCATCGCCCTGTTTGGCATTGGCAAATATTTCTTCCGGCTCCATGTCGAGAAAGCGCATGCGCATGGCGCGGTGTCCCATGATGCCTTCAAGATGCCCTACCCCGCCGCAGCCGCAATAGCGCTCCTTGGGGTCGAGCGTAACCGTAATGTGCCCGCCCTCCCACACGCCGGCCAGATAGGGCCAACGCCCATACCCTATGCCTTTGCCGATCGTCCAAACCCGCGTCAGTTTGTCCAGCCGCCCGCGTGTGGCCGCTACGCCGGCCGCAATGGCATCTGCATCGTTGCCCACGTAGACGGGCGCCGTGACGCCACGCCTCTCCAGTGCGCTGGCCAGCACAGCCGCCATGCGCGCGCCCTTGATCTGCGGCAGATTGGGAGATTCCACCACCACACCTGCCAGCACAATGCCGGGCACCGCCACGCCAATGGCATCAGCCGGCGCCCCCGCTTTGCCGCCGGCCAGAGCGCTAATGTGCTCGGCAAGGATATCGATCAGCTCGCTCTCAGGAGTTGCCGAAAGTGGATCCTTGGTATCGGGATCGTCGGGGTAGCGCAGAACCGTCCCGGTCAGCTGTTGATCCTCCAGCCTGCCAGTCACGATATGGTCGGTAATAACGACGCCGATCGCCGTGGTCATGGCCACCTCCTTCGAGCGAATTCAGCGAACAGCTAGTCTCCCGATCCCCGATTCCCGCCGTCTGCTGTCTCTTGTGTGCTGTTGGCTGCCGGCGGCTGCTGGTAGCGCTGCAATCGGCCCAGCCCGTTGAATGCCGCAACCTTGTAGCACTCGGCCAGCGTGGGATAGTTGAAGACCGTGTCAATGAAGTAATCCACCGTGCCGTCCAGCGTCATCACTGCCTGGCCGATGTGCACCAGTTCGCTGGCCTCCTCGCCAATAACGTGCACGCCCAGCACCTTGCGCGTGTCGCGATGAAAGATCAGCTTCAGCCTCCCGGTCG
>JASHYS010000069.1 GCA_030042915.1 Acidobacteriaceae bacterium | reverse complement strand
CCAAAAAATTCGGGCTTCTGCCCCTGAGGGAAGTTTTTCAAACCGACCCCACCGTCATTTCGACAAAAGCCCAATTTGCGCTACAATTCCTTCGTAGATCATGCGCCGCCCTCCCATCGCCGGCCAGCCCCGCTTCAAGCGCTTCCGCCGCGGCCGTCACGACCGTGGACGCTGATCGCTCCCGCTGAGTAATCTATTTCCGACAAGTTTTGGCCGCGTTGCCCGCGCCGATTCGCGCCCGCAGATGCGCGCCAGCGAACATACGGCACTGCACCACGAACTCGGCTAGCGCCGCCAGCCCCGCTAGCTCCGCTTGGAGGATTCGATGAACAGCTTTCAGAGCAAGGCCGTGCTCACTTCCGGCAACAAAAAGTACACCATCTACCGCCTTCCGGCGTTGACGGCGCGCGGGTTCAACTTGTCGCGCCTGCCCTTCAGCCTGAAGATTCTGCTTGAAAACCTGCTGCGCCGCGAAGACGGTGTGAACGTCACTGCTGCGGACATCGAGTTTCTGGCCAACTGGGCCGCAAAAGCTGAACCCAGCCGCGAGATTGCCTACATGCCGGCGCGCGTGCTGATGCAGGATTTCACCGGCGTGCCGGCGGTGGTCGACCTGGCCGCCATGCGCGACGCCATCAAGACGCTGGCCGGCAATCCGGAGCGCGTGAATCCGCTCGCACCGGCCGAGCTCGTGATCGATCACTCCGTGCAGGTGGACGAGTACGGTACGCCGCTGGCCTACGAGGCCAACTCCCTGCTCGAATTTCAGCGCAACCGCGAGCGCTACGCCTTCCTCAAATGGGGCCAGTCGGCGTTTCGCAATTTCTCCGTCGTACCGCCGGGCATGGGCATCTGCCACCAGGTAAATCTGGAATACCTGGCTCGCGTAGTCTTTACCGCGCAGGTCAACGGCGAGTGGCTTGCGTATCCCGACACGCTGGTGGGCACCGATTCGCACACCACCATGATCAATGGCCTCGGCGTGCTGGGGTGGGGCGTGGGCGGCATCGAGGCTGAAGCCGCCATGCTGGGCCAGCCCGTGAGCATGCTCATCCCGCAAGTGGTGGGCTACAAGCTGACCGGCAAACTGCGCGAGGGCGCCACGGCAACTGACCTGGTGCTGACCGTGACGCAGGCGCTGCGCAAGCTTGGTGTAGTTGGTAAATTTGTTGAATTCTATGGGGACGGCCTGGCGCAATTACCGCTCGCCGACCGCGCCACCATCGGCAACATGGCGCCTGAGTACGGCGCCACGTGCGGCATCTTTCCCGTGGATGCTGAGACGCTCCGCTACCTGCGCCTGACCGGACGAAGCGAAGAACAGATCGCGCTGGTGGAGGCGTACTACAAAGAGCAGGGGCTCTTCCACACCGCGGGTGCACCCGAGGCCGAGTACTCTGAAACGCTCGAGCTCGACCTGGGAACGGTTGAACCCAGCGTCGCTGGGCCCAAGCGCCCGCAGGATCGCGTGCTGCTGAAAGACGCGGCCGCAAACTTCACGCAGCAGCTGCCCACGCTGCTTGCGCCCACAGCCAAGCCGCTGGGCACGCGCACGGCCGCGGTGTGGCAGAGCACTACGGCCCTCACCGACAAGGCAGTGGCTGTCGAAGAGAACGAGGGCCCCGCAACTTCGTCGGCGCCGTCAGGAACTCCACTCCACGTCACCACATCGGTCAAAGAGCGTTTCCACGTCGATCCCGATCCATACCTCGATCACGGTTCGGTGGTGATCGCCGCCATTACCAGTTGCACCAACACCTCGAATCCCTCGGTCATGGTGGCCGCAGGATTGCTGGCGAAAAAAGCCGTCGAGCGCGGACTAAGTGTCCCGCCGTGGGTGAAGACTTCCCTAGCACCCGGCTCACGCGTGGTAACCGACTACTACCAGAAGGCCGGCCTGCTGCCGTATCTCGAAAAGCTGCGCTTCAACGTGGTCGGTTATGGCTGCACTACGTGCATCGGCAACTCGGGTCCGCTGCCCGCCGACGTTTCCAAATCCATTGAAGATCACGGGCTGGTCGCCGTCAGCGTGCTCAGCGGCAATCGCAACTTTGAGGGCCGCGTGAACGTGGAGGTGCGCGCCAATTACCTGATGAGCCCGCCGCTGGTGGTGGCGTACGCGCTGGCCGGACGCATCGGGCACAACTTCGACGCGGAACCGCTGGGTAACGGCAAAGACGGCAAGCCCGTTTATCTGCGCGATATCTGGCCGGCGCAAAAAGAGGTTTCCGAGACCATCGAGCGCGCCGTCTCAAGCGAGGGTTTCCGCAAGGAGTACGCCAGGGTAACTGAAGGCGACGCAAGCTGGCAGGGCTTGAGCTTTCCCACCGGCGAAGTGTACCGGTGGGAGCCGGATTCGACTTACATCCGCAAGGCGCCGTACTTCGAAGGCATGACCATGACCCCGGCGCCTGTGGCCAACATCGCCGGCGCGCGCGTGCTGGCTGTGCTGGGTGACTCCGTGACCACCGATCACATCTCGCCGGCTGGTTCGATCAAGGCCAATGGCCCGGCCGGAAAATATCTGACCGAGCATGGTGTGAAGCCGGCGGATTTCAATTCCTATGGTTCGCGGCGCGGCAATCATGAAGTGATGGTGCGCGGCACCTTTGCCAATGTGCGCCTGCGTAACAAGCTGGCGCCTGGAACTGAAGGCGGCGTGACGCGATTGCTGCCCGAAGGCGAGCAGATGTCGATCTTCGACGCCAGCGTGAAGTACGCGGAGCGTAATGTCCCGCTCATCATTCTCGCCGGCAAGGAGTACGGCTCGGGCTCGTCGCGCGATTGGGCGGCCAAGGGTCCCAAGCTGCTGGGCGTGTACGCAGTCATCGCCGAAAGCTTCGAACGCATTCATCGCTCGAACCTGGTGGGCATGGGGATTCTGCCTCTGGAGTTTGAAGCGGGCAAGAATGTGGAGTCGCTGGGGCTGACCGGCGAAGAGACCTACGAAATTTTGGGCTTCAGGGAACGCCTCGACGCCAAGTTCGCGAATGGCCGCACCGTGGGCGTTGTGGCCACAGCGGCAGACGGCAGGAAGAAGACTTTCGAGGCGCACATCCGCATCGACACGCCGCAGGAGATCGAGTACTACAAGCACGGTGGGATTTTGCAGTACGTGCTGCGGCAACTCGCGGCCAAATAGGCCGCCCGATCCCGTGGCTGCGAAGAACCTACCGCGCCTTGCTGTGCTCGTCGTCCAGGACCTCATCCAGCATCACGCGCAGGTTGGCTGCGCGCGCGTGGCCCAGGCGAAGATCGGCCGACGTAGCCTGAGCCAGCTCATCGGCCAGGTTCAGC
>JASHYS010000005.1 GCA_030042915.1 Acidobacteriaceae bacterium | reverse complement strand
TCCGGCCATTCTCTACGACGCAACTTCTCGCGATGAATTGCACCAGGAGCTGCTGCGATTGATTGCAAGCAACGCCACGCTGGCAGTTTCAGACGCGGGCACACTCGCGCCGCAGCCCGTACTTGGTTCGGCGCCCGGCGGTTTGCCCTCCGATGGAGGGGCACCGGCCGATCGGCAGCAAGTGACTGAAGTGCCGGCGCCGCTTCCGTTGACAGCGCAGCCGGGAGAAGCGGCAACGCCGCCCCGCTCCGAGGCGCCAAGTGCACCGTCGCCAGGCGGTCAGCGTTTTCAGCCTCGCGAATCGCCCTCTGCCGGTTACCCGGTTCCCGAAAACGGCCGGCTCGATGCGCGTGCTTCGAGCGCATTTCCGGCCGGCTCGGCAGCGCAACGTTTGCCATCGCGATTGCTGTCGGCCGAACAGTCGAACTCATCGATCATCTACGACAACCTTTTCTTCCTGAAAGTCTTCAGGCACTTGCAGGCAGAAGAGAATCCCGATGTTGAAATCGGCAGATTCCTTACGGAAATCGCGCACTTTCGCTCCAGCCCTCCGTTTCTGGGCGAAATCTCGATCAGCTCGCCGGGAACGGCCAAAACTACAGTGGCCATGCTGCAGGGCCTGGTGCCGAATGACGGTGACGGCTGGGAGTGGTTCGTCAACGAACTGTCGCGCTGGCTTTCCGGCTTGACGGGCCAAGTGGCGCCTCCTCTTCAGCCGGCCCCGCGCTTTCAAGATCCACGCGAAGCTCCGTCACAAGATCTTCAAGGCGTGCAAGCGACTCTGGACGCGGCAGCGCTGCTGGGCCTCCGCACCGCCGAGATGCATCTGGCTCTGTCGAGTTCGGCCGATCTTCCAGCCTTTGCTCCCGAACCCACAACCGCCAAGGACCTGGCGCGCGATGCCGAGCGCATTGAAGGCCAAATCAAAACCACGCTCGACGCGCTCAAGCTCAAGCTGGCGTCTCTCGACGACGCGGTCTGCGATGCGGCCGGCCTGCTGATTGCGCGCAGGCCGGAGCTGATCCGGCGAGCACGCAGCCTGAAGGATCTTGAACCGTCAGGGCAGCGCATTCGCATTCACGGCGACTTCCACCTCGGCCAGACCCTGCGAACCATTACGGCGACGGGGTCAGCGGCGCAGAGGATCGACTTTGTGATCATCGATTTTGAAGGCGAACCAAGCCGGTCTATCGCGGAGCGGCGCCGCAAGCATTCCCCGCTCAAAGACGTGGCCGGCATGATGCGCTCGTTCTCCTACGCCGCCTATACCGCTGTCGATCGAGCGGGCAGAGATCAGCTGGATCACAGCGGCCTGGAGAGCTGGACGCAACTGTGGCATCGCGCCGCGTCTTCTCAGTTCCTCTGGGCCTACGCCGATGCGATGGCCCGGAATCCTGATTTATTGCCTGGCGCGGAGGCGGCCCAAATCCGTCTCGAGGCGTATCTTCTTGAAAAAGCGTTGTATGAGGTGCTCTATGAGCTGAATCATCGCCCGCAATGGCTTGCCGTCCCGATGAACCGCATCTTAGATCTTTAGGACACTCGGAATCATAGGCCAGCCTGGATACAGCGGGCTTTCTGCTGCGACGCATGACGACTACGAATCCCATTCCGGGCCAATCCACTTTGGCGCCACCACCGGCAGCCCAGCTGCTCGTGCTCGCTTCGGCCGCGGCGCCTGAGGAACTCGAAGCCATCCTGGCGGGCTTGGCCGAGACATTTTCCCCCGAATCTGTGATCGTGGCCGCGCAAAACGAGAATGCGGCCAATCTGCGCACGCCTTTGCGGGTTGTTCCAGTCCCGCAACCGGGCGGATCGCGACGATTGAATCCAGGAGACTATATCAACGCCTGCGACATCGCGCGCGAACACGATTTGCGCGCAGTGGTCATGCTGGGCCCAGGTGCGAATTCTCTGCGCCGTCCTGCGTTGCGCGGGCTGGCGGGCGCCGTTCTCAATACCTCCACCGATCTCGCCATGCCCCTTTACGCGCTTCCACCCAACACGGGCCTCATCAACTCCGCGATTCTGTATCCGCTCACACGCGCGCTCTTCGGCGCGCGGGCGCGATTTCCGCTGGCTCTCGATCTGGCTTTTTCCATGCGCATGGCGGAGCGGCTGGCCGCGGCGGCGGGGAAAATCGCGGGCGTCAACCCGGACGACGCCATTCTGTGGCCGGTGAACGAAGCCGTTGCGGCAGGATTCTCAGTGGATGAAGTGGATGCCGGCCCACGCGAAGTTCCTCAACCCGCTGAGAGCGACATCAACGCCATTCTGGCTCTGGTCACGGGCTCGCTGTTCGGCGACATCGAGGCCAAAGCACCGGTGTGGCAGCGTCCGCGCCGGCCGCCGGCGTTGCGGCGAACCAGCGCACCCACTGCGCCCGCAGGCAACGAAGCCGACGTGGCGCACATGGTTGAGGCGTTCCGGCTGGCCAACGCCAACCTGCAGGAGATTTGGTCGCTGGTGCTGCCGCCGCACACGCTGGTCATGCTCAAGCGCTTCTCAGCGGTGGAACCAGCTGCTTTCCGCATGCCTGAGAATCTGTGGGCGCGCATTGTCTTCGACTTCCTGATTGCCTATCATCTGCGCACCATCAATCGCGGCCACCTTTTAGGCGCGCTCATCCCGCTTTACCTGGGATGGGTTGCCGGCCACGTCAATGTGACAGCGTCGGGAACCGCGCCCGAACGCCATATTGAAGCCGTTGCCTCGGCGTTCGAAGCCGAGAAACCATACCTGGTCGCGCGTTGGCGTTGGCCCGACCGGTTCAACGCGTGATCCGCCGTTGTGCGGCGGGCGCTGGCCTGCCTCGCAACGGTGAAAGGAGTCGAGATTATGCAAGCCGCATCTCAAAATCCGCCGCCGGTTCGAAACCTGCCCGTCAACATTGACGAGGGCTCGGTTTTGCACCACATGTCCGATGCATTGCATCAGTCGTTCTACCGCGTGCTTACCCTGCTGGTGGCGGTGCTCCCGGGAATTCTGGCGTTCATTGTCGCGCTGCTGGTCTTCACCGTCATCGGCATGGCCGTTTCGTTCGCCCTGCGACGCAGTCTTAGCTGGCTGAAGTTTGATCAAAGGCTGGCGAAGAAAAGAGGCTCCGATTGGACTCCCACCGGCTCGCCTACCGAGATCGTTGCCCGTTTCTCGTTTTGGGCTTGTGTCTTCCTGGGCTTGATGATCGGCGTGTCGGCATTCGATACGTCGTACGCAACCGGAACCGCGTTGCCCATCTCGCTGCTGCCTTACTTTGCGCACGCAGTAGGCGCAGCACTCCTGCTGGTTGCGGGCATTCTCATCGCACGCTTTCTGGCGCGATCGGTCCTCATCAGCGCGGTCAATGCGCAGCTTCAGTATGCGCGCATTCTTTCTCTTGGCGTGAAGTGGCTGGTGCTGGTTCTTACCGCGGCTATGGTGCTCGACCATCTGGAAGTAGGCGGTGACATTGTCGAATTGGCTTTTGGAATTTTGTTCGGAGGTATCGTGTTGACGCTGGCGCTGGCGGTTGGACTCGGCTCGCGCGACCTGGTCAGCCGTTCACTCGAAAGCCACGTGGAACACTCGGGCGAGCACGTGCATATCCCCGACGACGGCTCAAGCGAGTCAAAATCAATCCGGCATTTCTGAGCGTTCAGGAACCGCCGCAGGCTCTGGCGCTTCAAGGATGGCGATCGAGTCCGGGAGTAACGTGATTCCCTCACCCGGGTGGGCAATTTCCTTTGACGCGAGAAGAATCCGCGCGCCTCGAGGCACAGGAAAACGTCGCTGTTCTCCCAGGTTGCAGATCACCACGATCTTTCCGCGATCCATGCGCAGCCATTGAGAGGTCTGATCGCAGATGACTCGCGTGTTGCCTCGCGATCCGTCGTTCAGGCCGGGCGTGTTACGGCGCAAGCGAATGAGCGCACGATACCATTCCAGCATCTCGGCATGGCCGGGCAGTTTCAGCTCATTCCACTTGAGCTTTGAATTCTCGAACGTGGCCCGGTTTTCCGGGTCCGGAACCGTCGCCGGATCCCAACCGAACGCTGCAAACTCGCGCTTTCGTCCCTCTGAGACGGCGCGAGCCAGTTGCGGGTCGGAGTGATCGGCAAAATACTGGAATGGCGATGAAGCCGCCCATTCCTCGCCCTGGAACAACATGGGGATAAATGGGCTGGTCAGGACCATGGCTGCGGCAATTTTGGCGCGTTCCATGCCGGCAATGTGACTCAGCCGGTCACCCAGGGCGCGATTGCCCACCTGGTCGTGATCCTGGATGTAGCCGAGAAATCGATGTTGCGACAAGCCGGCCGGGGGTTTGCCGTGGATACGTTTCCGGTATTTCGAATAAATCCCGTCATACACGAAGGTCTGTTCCAGTGCTTTGGC
>JASHYS010000068.1 GCA_030042915.1 Acidobacteriaceae bacterium | reverse complement strand
TCGCTGATGCCGTACTTCATCATGGCGATGCGCTCCACGCCCATGCCGAAGGCGAAGCCGGAGATCTTTTTAGGATCGTAGGCAGGCTGCTTCAGCGCCGCAAAAGCGAACACCGCGGGGTCGACCATGCCGCAGCCCAGCAGCTCAATCCATCCCGACTGCTTGCACTTGCGGCAGCCCTTGCCGCCGCAGAAAATGCAACTGATCTGCACGTCGGCGCTGGGCTCGGTGAACGGGAAAAACGACGGATAGAACCGCGTCTTGACTGCCGAACCGAAAAAGGCCTTCATTGCGTGGTCCAGCGTACCTTTCAAATCGCTGAAGGTGATGCCGGTGTCGACGCACAGCCCCTCGACCTGATGAAAGATGGGTGAGTGCGTGGCGTCGGCCGCGTCGTTGCGATGCACCTTGCCGGGAATGACAATGCGCACCGGCGGCGGCTGCAATTCCATGGTCCGCATTTGCACCGGCGAAGTGTGCGTGCGCAACAGCAAGCGGTCGCGCAGCGGCTTGCGTTCCTGGCCGGCCACCACCAGCGTGTCCTGCGTGTCGCGCGCGGGATGGTTGGGCGGAAAATTCATGCTCTCGAAGTTGTAATAGTCGGTTTCCACCTCGGGCCCCACGCCCACCGAGTAGCCCAGCGCCGCAAACACGGCCACAATTTCGTTCATCGTGCGCGTGATGGGATGTTCGGCGCCGGTCAGCCGCCGCGTGCCCGGCAGCGTGATGTCGATGGCCTCGGCTTTTAGAGCAGCGTCGGTTGGCCCCGCGCCGGCCGCGCCTTCGAGCAGCGATTCGACGAGTTCCTTGAGCCCTTTGAAGCGCTGGCCAACGGCTTTCTTGGCTTGCGGCGGAGCCGCTTTGAGCCAGCGATCCGAAACCTCGTTGAGCAGACCCTGCTTGCGCCCCAGCCACTTCAGACGGAAGGCTTCCGCATCGATCCCGGCGGCATCGTCGCGCGCCTGCGCCTCCAGCGCGGCAAACGCCTTTTCGAGCGCGGCCTCGTCAAAAGCCGCCAGATCAGGGATGGTTTCGTTCGTCATGAGATAAAAGCAGAATAAACCACTGCACCTCCGCCGCTCCTGTATGCTTTCTGCCATGAAAACTCTTCGTCTCGCACTTGCGCTTGCCCTCGGCGCAGCGTTCGTCGCACCACCGGCTCTACCCGCCCAAACCATGTCCGCTCTCTATCCCGAGCAGTCCGGCTACGTTGATGCGCATGGCGTGCTCATCTACTACGTCGAGTTCGGCAAAGGCCCGCCGCTGATGGTGCTGCATGGCGGTCCCGGCGCCGACCACACTTACTTTCTGCCCTACCTTCTGCCGCTGGCGCGCACTCATCGCCTCATCTTCATCGACGAGCGCGGCTCGGGCCAGTCGGAGCAGCTCCAGGATGTGAGCCAGTACACGATCGAAAAGATGGCCGACGACGTGGAAGCAGTGCGCGCGGCGCTGGGCCTGGGCAAGATCGATCTGCTGGGGCACAGTTGCGGCGGCGTGTTGGCCGAGGCTTACGCGCTCAAGTACCAGGAGCATCTGAATCACCTGATCCTGAACAGCACCTTTGCGTCAACGCGCGAGATGAACGACGTGCTGGCGCGCGAGAAGGCCGCCATGCCGGCCGACAAGCTGGCACGCCTGAACGAGCTCGAGAAGGAGGGCCTCTTTGGCAAAGGCGCGCCCTGGGAGCACGGCCGCTATCCGGCCGAGTACGAGACCCTCGCGTGGGGCTGGGGCTATTTTCCGTTCCTTTACGGTGCGCGCCCCGACGCGAACTACGATCCTGCAACGGGCAACGCACCCACCAACTGGGAGCTCTATCGCGAAATGTGGGGCTCCGACGGCGAGTTCATCATCGACGGCAATCTCAAATCGGTCGAGTGGGTCGACCGGCTGCCCACCATCCACGTGCCCACGCTGATTATGGCTGGCGACCACGACGAGTGCGACCCCTCGCTGAGCCAGGAGATGCACACGAAGATCGCCGGCTCGACGCTCGTGATCCTGCCCAACTCCGGCCACATGAATTTTGTGGACCAGCCGGCGATGTGGCAGAAAGCGGTGAATGGGTTCTTGAGCGGGTCGTAATCGGGTGCACGCACAACGGCCCGGAGTCCTCTCGCGAACTCCGGGCCATTTTTCCGCCAGTCGTCTTGCAATCTTGATTCTTCCGGCCGGCAGCATGCATTTCGTCGCTGCCGGCTGAAGCCTCTAACTCCGCTAACCGCGCGAAGCGCGGCCAACTCTGCTAACGTGCGCACCAGCGCACGCTAACTCGCTGCTTTTATGCCGCCTTCTTCGATTTCGCTTCCCTCGCCTGCTCGACGAGCTTGGCAAAGCCCTCAGGATCGTTGACCGCGATGTCGGCCAGAACCTTGCGGTCCAACTCGATGCCGGCCTTCTTGAGGCCGTTGATGAACTGCGAGTAGCTGGCGCCGTTCAGCTTGCAGGCTGCGCTGATGCGCACGATCCACAGCGAGCGGAACTGGCGCTTTTTCTCGCGGCGGCCGCGGTAGCCGAACTTCAGGCCGCGTTCCACGGCCTCTTTTGCCGCCTGGTGCAACTTCGATTTGGTGAGGAAATAACCGCTCGCCCGTTTCAGAATCTTCTTGCGGCGTTGCGTCCGTTTGGTGCCACGTTTTACGCGGGGCATGTTGCTTCTCCTTTTCGATTCCGTCGATTTGCATCCGCCTTGCGCGGCGAATCTCGGAACCCTGTTCTCGCACATCGAGCTAAAAGCTGATGGCTGTTTTTGGCGGCTGGAGGCAGGTTGGGCCTCTTCACTCGCGTGCTGCGCACCGCAGTCTTTTGGACTGGCGCAGCATTAGGCGTACGGAATCATGCGCGCGACCTTCTTCCAGTCGCCGTCTGAAACCAGCTCGCTCTTACCCAGCTTGCGCTTGGGCTTGGGGGCCTTCGACGTCAGAATGTGGCGCGTCTTGGCGTGGCGCCGCTTGATTTTGCCGGTGCCGGTCTTCTTGAAGCGCTTGGCCGCGCCCGAATGGGTTTTCAGCTTGGGCATTGTTGTTCTCGATTTTCTGAAGTAGAGGGGCGGGATCGCCCATCCAAAGATCTCAAAAGGCAGGGACTTCCCTTCTTCTCAAGACCTCAACCAGTATATCGTACGCGGCGGTTATGCGCGACTCCGCTAACGTGCGCGCAAGCGCGCGCTAACCCCCTAAGGCCGCTGTCTTCCCCTCACTCCGCCGGATCTTCCGCCGTGAACGACGAGCAACACGGCTTGTCTGTCGCGTGGAAGTTCATCACCTCGGTGCGAATGCCGTCAGGATCGTACAGGTTGAATTGGTACTTGCCGTCGCGGCCGATTTTGGGCGCGGCGTCGTGGCGTCCGTCAAGCCGGTTTCCCGCTGCCACCAGCGCCTTGTACACGTCGGGCACTGAGACCACGCCGATCGAGAAGTGATCGAGCACGCCCAGTTCACGCTGCGTCATCGTCTCCGGGATGCCCTTGCCGGGACCGGCCGAGAGCATATATTCCAGCCAGTCGTGGCCGTCGGGAACCTGCTGGCTCACCCAATCCACCTTGTCCGGCTTCATGCCGCCCCACCAGTACGGTCTGAAGCCGAGCAGATCGCGATAGAACGTGTCTTCGAGCGCGCGGTCGTGCACCATGCAGCCCACGTGGATGATGTGATGGCCGATGGCATTGGGCGCATCCACAGCCTTGGGATGCGCGGGCGGCTCGACAAACTGCACCTTGTTGCCTTCAGGATCGAGCACCTCGAACCAGCGGCTGCCGTCCGCGCCACCTTCCACGCGCGCCGGCGTCTTCCATCCTTTCGCGGCCAGGTACTTGCGCATTTTGTCTGCGCTTTCCACGTTCCACGCAATGTGGTCCAGCCGGTCAACGCCGGCATCGGCCGGCAACGGCAGCACTTCAATAAACTGCGTGGCGCTCAGGGCATAGCGCACGCCCTGCGGATTCTCAGGGTCGGGCAGCTTCGCGGCGCCCACAATCACGGTGTAGTAGTGTTCGGTGGCCGCGGCATCCGACGTGTACACAGCCAAGTGCGAGATGCCGGTAATTCTGGGCCGCGGTGGCGCGGTTTGCGCAGCAGCCGAGCTGAACGCGCAGGCGGCAACGAGAGCGCCCACAAGAAATCTGGTTTGCATCGCAGTTTCCTCCCAATTTCCTGAGCCAGATCAAGATAAATCGATTGACCGCCCCGCGCAAACAGGCGCGATGCCCGCGGCTGGCCTGCCCCTGCGACGGCCGAGATTTGCACAGAATTCATGATCTGTTCATGGAACGTTTTCTCACAAGGCTTGGGATGTATCGCTGGAGGTTTTCTCATGATGTTTCGCGCGCTTTTATCTTTAAGGCGGCCCGTTGCGGCATTCGGTTTGGCCCTCATGTGCAGCGCCGCCGGTTCACAATCAGTTGGCAACGGCAAGATCAAACACGTACTGCTGATCAGCATCGATGGAATGCACGCTGTCGATTTCCTGAATTGCGCGCAGGGTGTAGCAGGCGTGAACAACGGCGAGCCGTATTGCCCGGCACTGGCGGGGCTGGCGCAGAACGGAATCAACTATGTTGCTGCATCGTCTTCCAAGCCGTCCGACTCGTTTCCGGGGCTGGCGGCGCTGGTCACAGGCGGATCGCCGAAGTCGACAGGGCTTTATTACGACGTGGCCTACGACCGCTCGCTTGACGCTCCGCTGATCACCACCGGCACCGGCCTTGCAGGCGGGCCGTGCACGCCATTCGCTGCGCCAACCGGCACCACGACCGACAACGATCAGGGCATTGATATCGACGACACCAAGCTCAATGGCGGCGCACCCGGCGCTCCGCCCACCGAGGGCGGCATTGCGTCCATCGACCCGAGGAAGCTGGTGCGCGACCCGGCGCGGGGCTGCGCGCCGATCTTCCCGTGGAACTTCGTGCGCACCAATACCATCTTCAGCGTGGTTCACGCCGCAGGCGGGTACACAGCGTGGATCGACAAACATCCCTCGTATTCGTTTGCCGCCGGTCCGGGAGGCAGGGGGTTGAACGACTATTACTCGCCCGAAGTGGATTCGACAGTGATTGCATTGCCTGGGATCACCACGGCGCAAGGAATCGCGTGCAATCCCATCCGCGACACCACCAACACGTCATCGTGGACGAGCAGCTTTGCCAATATTCAGTGCTACGACGCTCTCAAAGTGGATGCGCTGCTGAACCAAATCGGCGGCAAGACGCACAACGGCAAACCTGCCTCGATTCCTGCGCTGTTTGGCATGAACTTCCAATCGGTTTACTTCGGCGAGAGCCTGAGCGAGCCGGGCGTTGCCAATGGCGGCTACCTGGATGCAGCCGGAACGCCCAGCCAGGAGCTGTTGGAAGAGATTCAATTTGTCGACGCATCCATCGGCGAGATTGCCGGCACCCTCAAGAGCAACGGCATCTTCGACGACACGCTGGTCATCATCACTGCCAAGCATGGCGATTCCCCGATCGATCCCAGCCTCTACGTCGCAGATGGAACGAACACGCCGGCGACGCTTCTGGCTGAAGCGGGCTACATCCCCTATTCCGAATCGCCGCTCAATATGACGGGCATTGGCGCCACCGAAGACGATGTTTCGGTGCTCTGGCTGAATCCGGGATCGAACATTCCTGACGCCGTGCAGATTCTCGAAAACAATGCCGCGGCCATTGGGCTGGGGCAGATCTATTACGGCGCCACGCTGGCTCTCAATTATGGAGTGGGTGGACTCGGACCCGGCCTCGATCCACGCTCGCCCGACATTATTGTTACGCCCAATGTCGGGGTCACCTATTCCAGCGACCCAACCATGATTGGCGACCACGGCGGCTTTGCCCACGACGACACCAACGTGATCATGCTGGTGGAGAATCCGTCGTTCACCGCGCAAACCGTTTACTCAGGGACCACCACCATGCAGGTCGCGCCGACGGTTCTGAATGCCCTGGGGCTGAATCCGGCCGAGCTTGACGCGGTGAGGATCGAAGGAACCTCGGTGCTGCCCGAGGTTGCCACGCAATTGAATCAGAAATAACCCCCAGGGCATGGCTTGTCGGGGCCCCGGCGACCGATTGTCGCCCGAGCACGAACCCGGTTGCCCCATCCTAACGGCGCTTCTGTTTTTGCCGTTAGGGTGGGGATCGCACGAACCCCAACCGCCTTTGTCGACCCAGCACGAAAAAGGTTCGGCCCCGGTTGACCGATCCGCGAGTGAACAGGCTGAATTATTTCATCAGCTAGCCTTCTTCGTTCTGAGCTGCAAACCCATATCCGATCGCCGCTTCAAGCGTATCGATGTTGATATCCTTTAGAGCTTTGAAGCGAATGCAATATCCGGTCACGCTCGCCTTGCCGAGCGCTTTCCCATACGTTTTCGCTAAGTACTTCTTATCTTTCAGACCAAGAATATAGACAGAGATTCCAGTTTTGTTTCCGCTCACACCAATTTGAAAAAACTCTCTGCTTTTTCCGTTTGCATACTTTACTGTCTGAAATCCATAGCCTATCGTAGGGTTGGAAACAGTGCGATTTTCGCTGTCTTTGCCATCGAAGAACCATAATTTGCATCCTGGTGACAATCGAGGTATGAGGCGATGCAGCTCTCGCATGTCACCGCGTTTTGGCTCCGGCTGGCTGGTAAGGAACTTCTTGATTTCCTCTTGCACGCTCATTCGTTCTGCTCCCCTGTTGCGCGCAAGAGATTATACGACGCACAAGAGTTCCGCGCTCTTGATCAAATCGCGACAACTCGCCGCGCTGACCTTCTAACCCACGGCGAAATTCAGTAATTTCCCGATAGCCGGTGACACACGCGCAAACACAAAAACTCGCTTGCCATTCCGAGCGGAGCAGCCTGGGGCCCCATGATCGGGCTGCCCATCCTAACGGCGCCTTTGTTTCGGGACTGGGTATTTTATTTTCCTCCTCCGGTTTTGATTTTGGCGGGCGGCCCGGGCGTTTGGCGTTGGGCGCCGGCCGGCCTGATGCGTCGACATTCGGAATCCGTTGGTTTGTCCTCTCGCGCCCCCCACCCCCCACCATCTCCATACCCAAATACGTGAAGGGAGAGGGTTTATGGGAGGGGGGATTCTCCTAAATTGGTCATTCTAAAGCACCGGTTTTTGTAAATAGGTCATTTTGGGGGCGGTTACGGGCTTTTGGCACCGAAAGCCCTCGCAGAGACGCTATTTTTCTTTGACTCTGATGCGATTGTCCGCGAATGAGCGGAAATTATCTGCAAAGTTTGGAGATTTTTTATTTGCCTTGGAATGAGAGAGATGGCGCGGATTTAGCGGGAGGACGGGACTTGACGCCTCGGCGGGCCACGGCGGAACTAGAACCTGAATCGCGCGGCTACCTGCATCAGCCGCGGAGGCATGGCGCTGACCGCCTGGCCGAAGGTGCCGCTGGAGATATTGCCCTCGACCGCGGCCGGCCCGAAAAACTGCGCGTGGTTGAAGACGTTGAAGCCCTCGGCGCGAATCTCGAAGCTGCGGTTTTCAGTGAGTGTGAACTCGCGCGAGACGGTGGCGTCGAG
>JASHYS010000067.1 GCA_030042915.1 Acidobacteriaceae bacterium | reverse complement strand
GTGACCATACGCGCGGTGCTCGACGCGCTTGAGGCGCGCTATCCCACTCTGCGCGGGACCATCCGCGATTACGGCACCGGGCAGCGCCGTGCATTCTTGCGCTTCTTTGCCTGCCAGGAGGATTGGTCGCTGGAATCGCTCGACAAGCTGCTTCCCGAGGCGGTCGCGGCCGGCATGGAGCCGCTGTTGATTATCGGCGCCGTCGCCGGTGGATGAATAAAGCAACAGGGAACACCGAACATCGTCATCAATCACGCGCCAAAACGGGTCAAAGCGGGTCCAATCGCCAAAAACTCCAATTCAAAATCTCGGCTTTCGCGCCTGTATCGCGCGTCACTTGATTTGCGCCGCTTCGGCGAGTAGCGTGGTTGTTTGCAGAAAATCCATCAACCCACTCCTGCGCGCAAGACGGGAGGCGCATTGTGACCCAACTGCCGAGCTACGAAGCCGTCGCCAAAATGATCGATCACTCGCTGCTGAATCCCACCCTCACCGATCGTGAGCTGGAGGAGGGCTGCGAACTCGCCGTCCGCTACAACGTGGCCAGCATCTGCATCGTACCGTATTACCTGGCGCGGGGCGCGCAAATGCTGGCCCGCTCCACCGTGCTCGCCACCAGCACCATCGGTTTCCCGCACGGCGTGCACACCACTGCCGTCAAGCTGGCCGAAATTGAGCAGGCGCTGAAAGACGGCGGCGTAGAGCTGGACGCGGTAGTAAACATCAGCAAGGTGCGCAGCCGCGACTGGGACTACGTGAGCGGCGAGCTCGAAGCGCTTACCCGTGCCACGCATGCGGGCCGCGCCAAAATCAAAGTGATCTTTGAAAATGCGTACCTTGACGATGCGGCCAAGATCCGCCTCTGCGAGATCTGTGCGGAGGTCGGGGCCGATTGGGTGAAGACGTCGACGGGATACGCGCCCGGCGGCGCCACCATGGCCGACCTGGAGCTGATGCGCAGGCACTCGCCGCCGCAGGTACAGGTGAAGGCGGCGGGCGGCGTGCACGATCTTGACACCCTGCTTGCCATCCGCGCCATTGGCGTCAGCCGCGTAGGCATGCGCAGCACCGCGCCGGTTCTCGAGGACTTGCGCAAGCGGCTCGGCCTCGATCCCATCACTCCGGCCGTGGCCGCGCCGGCGGCTGCCGCGTACTGACATCGGCACTTGCCCACCCAGCCGTTTTCCTGTAGCGTTCGAACGGCGCCAGCTGCCGCAGCCATGGGGTCGGAAATGAATTGGAGTCCGCGTTTCTTGAGGCCGGCGCCGCACCTCGCGCGCGTTTCTGCTGAAGCTGCCAGAAAAATCTATCCCAAACTGCGCCGCCAGGTGCTCGAGTCAGTCTTTATCGGCTACGCAGTGTTCTACCTGGTCCGCAACAACCTGCCCGTGGTGTCGAAAGAGATGGGGCAGGCGCTCAACTACAGCAAAGATCAGATCGGCGACATGCTGGCCGTCATGGTCGCCGTCTACGGGCTGGGCCGGTTTGTCATGGGCTCGCTTTCTGACCGCAGCAATCCGCGCTACTTCATGTCGCTGGGATTGCTGGCCACCGCGGCGTGCAACTTTGCCTTTGCCGCGGCCGGCAGTTATCGCGCGCACCTGGCGCTGTGGGCACTGAACGGGCTGGCGCAAAGCATGGGATGGGCGCCCTGCGGCCGCTCGCTGAGCCATTGGTACAGCATCCGCGAGCGTGGAACGGTGTTCGGTTTCTGGAACCTCGCGCAGAACATTGGCGGCGGGCTCATCGGCATCATCGCCGCGTACTCGGCAGAGCTTCTCGGCTGGCGCTCGGCATTTTATGTGCCGGGCATTCTCGCCGTCATCTGCGCCATCTACCTCATGCTGCGCCTGCGCGACACGCCGCAATCGGTCGGCCTGCCGCCCATCGAGGAGTATCGCAACGATTATCCCCAGCGCGGCGGCAGCGCAGCCGAAAAGGAGCTGGGCACGCGCGAGCTGCTGGTCGACTACATCCTCAAGAACCGGTATCTCTGGCTCATTGCTATCGCCAATTTCTTTGTCTACATTGCGCGCTACGCCATGCTCGACTGGGGCCCGACCTTCCTGAAAGAGGTAAAACACGCCAGCCTGGGCCAGGGCGGCATCGGGACGTTCACCCTCGAATTCAGCGCCATGATCAGCACCTTTCTGGCTGGATGGCTCTCCGACAAAATCGGCGGACGCCGCGGCATGATCTGCGTGCTATGCATGATTCCCGCGCTTCTGGCCTTCGTGGGCATTCTGCTCAGCCCCAACACCGAGCTGTGGCTCGACCTCACGCTCTTCGGTGTCATCGGCTTCTTTGTTTACCCCGCGCAAATGCTGCTGGGGATCATGGCGCTCGACGTCACGTCGAAAAAAGCCATCGGCACGGCCAACGGCCTGTTGTCGATCATGGGATCGCTGGGGCGCGTGGCTGAATCCATGGGCATCGCCGCACTGGCCCAGCACTACGGCTGGAACGCCGCGCTCTACGGAATCCTGATTTCGGTCGTTGTGGGCATCGGGCTCATGGCCTTTCTGTGGAAGCTGACGCCGCAGTCGGCCGAGGCGCGCGAGCGCAAGACGGGCGCAGGCGTTGAGTGAGACGGTCACGGACTAGCGCGGGGCAGCGGAGTTAGCGGTGTTCGCGTGCGCTCAAGTGCACGTTAGCAGGTCCACGTTCGTCTGGCCCAGTCTTGTCCGGGGCGCGGTTTGTACCCTACATTGGTACCCCTCCCCCCCGGGTTGTTTTTGGGGTTAAATTCCCTCATATCAATCGCTTATACGTTTCACCGATTTCGGCAAGCCGCTGATTCCGGGCGGTTTAAATCCTCCGAATCCTGGAAAATAAGGACTTAACGGAAAGCGCCGGTAGCCAATAGCAGGAGTCCAGTGGTTTTTCGGAGCCCCCCGAAATGTGTGCGTCGTTATTTCTGCCATCAAAGCCAGTTTAGAGATTCGCGCGAAATAACCTGCAAGGAGGCGAAATTTTTTTGACAAGTGTTTTCAGTGGGTTGCGGGCGGAGCTGTGGGCGAGGGGTTGACGCGAGAGGAGCGCGGGTTTTTCAGAGGCGCGGCGACACGTTGGTTCTGTTGCTCGCGGGTGGTACGAAAAAGACGCAGGAGGATGACATTGCCAAGGCAAAGAAACTCGCGCGGGCGTGGGAAGAAGGCGCTTAAGACGACGGTGTGAGACCCGGCGCGGCTTCGCCTGACCTTCAGGATGACAGTGCTATTACGGCTGGAGGATTGGCTCGAGCTGGTGGAGAGAGGCGGCCATGGCTGCGGCGTCGCCGTTCTGGACGGCGTCGAAGAGGGCGATCCAGGAGTTGCGGTCCGCGGCAAAAGCAGGCGAGCTGAGAAGCACATGATTCAACCCGGCGAAGTTCCAGGCTCCGGCGGTGGGAGCTGAGGTCCTGGCGAGCAGCGACTTCTCCGTTGACAGGGCCGCGCTCTTTTCGGCTGCGCCCCATTGGCAGGCAAGCTGCATCGAGTCGCGCTCGATGATGGCAGACGAAGCCAGGTTGTCGCCCGTCATGGCGGCGGTTTGCGCCAGACATTTTTCGAAGCGTCCGGCTGCGAGGTCAGCCTCAATGATGGACAATTCCGACGTGGCCCAGTCAGCGGGATCGTCTTTGGTGTAGACCTTGAGCGATTCCTGGAAGGCCTGCAAGGCCTGGTCGAGCAACTCAGTCCCCCTGGCTGCGCCCACCAGTTCGCCCTCCGTGAGCAGCACGGCCCCCAGGCTGGATTGCACTTCGGCGCAACCTAGCGGGTTATCGGTTTTGATGTGAAGCTCCAGCGCGCTTCTGTAAGCCTGCGCTGCCTGATCGAGCAAGCCGATGGCTTTGTCGCCGCCGGCTTGCATTCCCTCAGCCGACAGGGCATCGCCGAGGTTCATTTGCGTCTGCGCCCAGTAGCGGGGCTGACCCGCTTGGGTGTAGACCTCGAGAACATTCCTGTCGGCCTCTACTGCCTGATCGAACAAGGCCATGGCTTTATCGCCGGTGGAGCGCGTGGCCTCTTCTTTCAATGCAACGCCCAGGTTACTTTGCGTAATGGCCCAGTTTTGGGGCAAGTCGGCTTTGGTATCCACCTCCAGTGCATGCGTATAGGCTTGCACGGCCTGATCGAGGAGGGCCATAGCGTTTTCGCCGCTGGCGCGCATCCCCTCATCCGTGAAGACATTGCCCAGGTCACTTTGCGTCCACGCCCAGAACTGGGGCAGATCGGCTTTGGTGTAGATCTGAAGGGCGTTTCTGAAGGCCTGCGCGGCCTGGTCAAACAAGCTAAACGCCTTTTCTCCGCTGGTGCGCTCGCCCTCCGCCCAAAGGGAGATGCCGAGGTTCATCTGCGTCTGCGCCCAGTACTCGGGCATATCGGCTTTGGTGCGCACCTCAAGCGCGCTCCTAAGCGCCTGTACCGACTCGTCGAGTAAGGCCATGCCCTTGTCGCCGCCAGTGACGAAGCCTTCATTAAAGAGTGCAAGGCCCAGACCGTTCTGTGTCTGAGACCATTCTTGGGGCAGATCGGTTTTGGTGCGCACCTCAAGCGCACGCTTGTAGGCCTGCACGGACTGACTGAGTAACGTGATGGCTTTATCGCCAGTGGAGCGGCCACCCTCGTCCCACAGCGCAAGGCCGAGGTCACTTTCGGTCTCGGCCCAGTCGTGGGGCAGTTCGGCCCTGGTGCGCACTTCAAGCGCCCTCTGAAAGGCCTGAACGGCCTGTTCGAGCGCGGCCATGGCCGTGTCTCCGCCGGCGCGCTCGCCCTCGCGCACCAGCGCCATGCCCAAGCCGGTTTCTGCGGCGTCGGCCTCAGGCCGGTCGCCTAAGGCGGAGTATTCTGCCGCCAAGGATTGGAAATCGCCGACCGCCTGAGCGAGTAAAGCAAGACTCTGATCCGCAGGAGCCATCTCGCCCTCGCGGCGGTGCCCATCGGCAGCGTTTGAAAGCGCCTGAAGCCAAAGCTCATGAAATCCCCGATCGTCGGGGTGCTTTTTGTATTCGGCCTCCGCGGCAGCGGCCGCGCTTTCCAGCGCCAAAGTGGCTTCGTGGTATTTCAAGCTGAGCTGATCGGCGCCGGCCGCTTGCTGGCTATCGTCAAGCAGCTGGCGCAGCGAACTGCGCCGCTTGTCGAGGAGCGCTTGCTGGGTGGCGCGGAGAGCCTTCATCTGTGTTTGCAGCGCCAGCTCTTCCTGATCCTCGGCACCGATCTCCGCGCGGTCAGCGTCACTGGCCTGGCTGAATAATTGCGCGGCGGCGGCATAGTGCTTCAGCGCCAGCTCGGCAAGAGCCTTCTGCTCGGCCGTGTGCTGGCCGGACTGGCTCTGGATGGCTGTGGCCCACTGCTGCACCTGTTGATCGACCAGTGCGGAGGAGAAGCCGTTGCCCTGGGCCCACGCGGCGATGGCTGCACCCAGATCGGCCTGCTGGCCCTGCTGCGGCGCGGCGCCGGCCTTCAGCGCGCTCACCTGTTTTTGCAGGCTATTGACCTGAAGCAGCATGCGGTGCAGCATGGCTTCAATCTGCGGCGGCCCCAGCAATGCCGTCGAGCCTTTGGGCAGCAGCCTGATGGTGAATGTGGCGGGGAGCGCGGGCAATTGGCCGTCGGCGGGCGCGTAGATGACCAGATCGCCGGCGCCGGTAATCTCGACGCGCAGATCGCCGCGCTGCGCCGCGACTTGAGAAACGTCGAGCAGCGCCTGGCCCTGGGAGTTGGTGACCTGCTGCGCTTCGGTGATGGTTACGCCGCTCTCAAGGTAGGTGAGGGAGAGCCGGACCGATTTGACCGGCTGCGGTGGCTGGGGAAGTACATTGACGACAAGGACAGTCGTCTCGTGCTGCGGCGTGGACGTTTGCGCGGCTGCAGCGAGCGCGCAGCCCATGCCCAGGAGAAGGAGACCGGTCGATCGTGGTCCCGCCTTCATGGCCCAGCTTCCAGAACCGGTGGTGAAATCTGACGAGAAGTCTAGCACGCTTTGCATTTTTTTGGCTGGCGCCAGGAGCTAATCGGGGCTTACGGGCGGCTTGAGCGAAGTAAACTTCGCATCCCGGGCACGGAAGGTGCTACAAGATAGGACATGAGCGCGCAAAGGCAGCTGCTAACGCCGCGTGAAGCATCACGCATGCTCGGGATCAGTTATCCCGCCATCAAGAAGTGGATACTGAGCGGGAAATTGAAGACCGTTCGGACTCCGGGTGGACACCACCGGCTCACTGCAGCCGGCCTTCGGCCGTTTCTGGAAAAGGACGCGGATCGATCGGAAACGGAGTCGCGCGCGCGGTACCGCCGCGTGAGCGGACGCAATCAGCTTGCCGGCAAAGTGGTCAGCATCAGGATTGAGGGCCTTCTGGCTGAGGTTGTTCTGGCCATCGGCAGTGCTCAGGTTACGGCGATCATCACCGCAGAGGCGGTGAGGGAGCTGCGCCTGAAAAAGGGCGACACGGCGGCGGCCCTGATCAAATCAACCGACGTGATGATCGAGCGGCTGGAGGATGACCAGAAGTAAAGCGGTGCCTCAGAACTTCATTGCATAGGCCGACATTCGGAAAATACAGGTCCTTCGCCTACGTTGGGTGCTTTATCATCCCAACGCACAAAAATCGTCATTGGGACCCCAAGGCGCGCCAAACTTCGCTCAGAATGACCGATCGATGATGAGGCGAGCTTCTGTCTCGGGATACAGAACTCGGGACGACCGTTAGGCTGCAGGCTTGTTGACGGTATGATTTGAACCGTATAAATTCGATAGATCGAGATCGGGCGCGCAGGCGTTCCTCACGCAGGAGTTGGATCCTGGATCACTACGGGCCCACCAGTATCGTCGCCAAATTTCCTCTGGAGAATTCAATGTTCAAGCACAACTCTCAACGGCACACGTTTCTGTATCCCGCAAAAGCACCGAATTCGCTGCAGGCCATTTTGATTTCTTGGTTCCGTCGCGATCTTCATATGACCAGGATTGCTCTTCCCACTCTTCTCGCTCTGCTCGCCGGCATCCTGATTTTCGCGCCGGCACCCGGCGCGAGGGCTCAGGCGCCGGCTCCAAAACCCGCAAGTCAGGCCCCGGCAACTCCAGCCGCTTCCGACACGTTGACCTGGCATGGCATCACGCTGTACGGCGTGTACGACATCGGCCTCGGCTGGGTAAGCCACGGCTTGCCGCAAAGCCCGTACAACTATGAAGGCTCATCGCTGGTGAATCGCAACGCCGCGGGCTCGCGATTCCTGGTGGAACCGAATAACCTGTCGCAGACAGGTCTGGGCGTCAGGGGCAACATAGAATTTGCGCACGGCTGGTCGGTGGTATTCAACGCTTCCACAGGCATCAATCCGCAGTCGGGCCAGCTAGCCAATGCGTCGCTTACCGACATCAAAGACAACGGCCTTCCCCGAGCCGACTATTCCGAAGCCATTGACGGCGCGCGCGCGGGCCAGCCCTTGAACGACGAATACTATGCCGGCATATCGTCGAAAGATTTCGGCACGCTCACCTTCGGCCGCCAGCGCGCACTCGGCACCGATACCATGCTGCTTTACGATCCGGTGTCGGGCGGCTATGCATTCTCGTATATCGGCTACAACGGCACCATGGCGGCCGGCGGCGACACCGAAGACACGCGCTGGGACGACGCCGTGAAATACCGCGTCACGGATGGCCCGCTCCATTTCGGCGCAATGTATAAATTCGTCGATGGCACGGGCGGCTGCTACTTGCCCTCAGCTACCGCCACAAGCTGGACGGCCACCACCTGCACGCCGGAACAGCCGCACAATAATGCCTGGGGATTCAACCTGGGCGGAGAGGATGGAAAATTTTCAGCTGACCTCGTCTACCAGCACTACAACCAGGCCATCAGCGTGCTGAATCCGCTGCTGGGCGCCACCAGTCCCACACAGCCCTATGAGTCCACCGTCGACAGCATCAATATGATCGAGGTGAGCGGGCCCAACGCGGTGGCCGCAGACAACAATCTGATAAGCACAGATAACACCGTCTACGGCATTGTGACCGACAACAATGCGGTGATGGCCGCTGCCAAGTATGCGTGGGACCCGCTGAAGTTTTATGCCGGCTACGAATACATCTGGCAGAACAACCCGAAGAACCCGCTAGGCGTGGGAGCCACCGACCAGGGCGGTTATCTGATGAGCGGAGTGGAAGACAACAATCTCGATAATGAAAAGCTTGTGCAGATCTGGTGGGAGGGCATCAAGTACACGTATCGCACCAAGACCGACGTGACTTTATCGTGGTATGAACAGCGGCAGAACGATTTCCGATCGCCGCCGGCCTGCGCGGCGGGCAACATGCGCAGCTCGTGCGCGGGCACGCTCGACGAGGGGTCGCTCTATGTCGATCATCGCTTTGTCAGGCGCTTCGACGGGTTTGCCGGAGTTGCGTATTCGTTCGTCACCGGCGGCCTGTCCATTGCTATTCCTCATGGCCCGGGCGTGCCCTATCTGCACAACAGCAACTGGGCTCCGACCATTGGCGGCCGGTTCACCTTCTGATTGTTAGTGCTCGTCTTTGCCGGGGCGGAGCATAAGCGCGCGGATGGCTTCGCGTGGGTCCTTGCCGCGGTTCAGGATCAGCTCCATCTGCTCGGTGATCGGCATTTCGACGCCGTGCTGGTGAGCCAGCCCGAGTGCG
>JASHYS010000066.1 GCA_030042915.1 Acidobacteriaceae bacterium | reverse complement strand
GTCGACATTGAAGCTGACGGCGATCTCGATATCGTACTGGGCACGCCCAGCGGCTCGCCTACGGTGTTGCGCAACAACGGCGATGGTACGTTCAAGCCCATTCATCCGTTCGCCGCCGTTTCAGGAATTCGCCAATTTGTCTGGGCCGACCTGAATGGCGACGGCAATCCCGATGCCGCTCTGATCGACGGGACTGGCCGACTGCGTGTTTTCATGAATGAACGCCTCGGCAATTTTGTCGAGTCGGCGTTGCCCGCCGGCCTCAATAACGCGCAGGCCATTGCCGCAGCCGACGCTAACCACGATGGCATTCTCGATCTACTCGTGGCGGAATCGAATGGTTCAATCGTACGGCTGTCTGATCGCAACGGCGCATGGGAGACAGACGAGATTGCCCAGGTGCCTGACGCTGTACATGCGCTGGCCGCGGATGTGCGCTTACGAGTCGCCGATCTCGACAACAACGGCGCATTTGATCTGGTGCTCGCCAACGTCGGTGCGCCCCGAAGCTCGGGTGCAACCATCTGGCTCGCAGACCAGAACCAGCACTTCACGCTTCTTTCCCCACCGCAAGGTCCCGCGCGCGTCTTTGACGCCGCTCCGGTGAGCACCGAGGGCCGCCTTGATCTGCTCGGCCTGACGGCGGACGGCCAACCCATCGATGCCGTGAACCACGCGACGCAGAGTTACCACTGGCAGATCATCCGCCCGCGGGCACATCAAGCTGCCGGCGATCAACGCATCAATTCTTTCGGCATCGGCGGTGAGATCGAGATTCGCTCTGGACTGCTGCTGCAGATGCAACCCATCAATGGCCCGCAACTGCACTTCGGCCTCGGCAACGAGACAGGCGCTGAAGTCGCGCGCATCGTCTGGCCGAACGGCACGGTTCGCGCCGAGTTCGCGCTCAAGGCTGATCAGGAGATCCTCACAGAGCAGCGTCTGAAAGGCTCGTGCCCGTTCCTTTTCGCGTGGAACGGAACCTCGATGGCGTTTGTGAAAGACACTGTGCCTTGGGGCGCGGCGCTGGGCCTGCGCATTGACTCCCTGGGCCCCGCGCGCATCGCGGCCACGGAAGAGTGGTACAAGATTCCCGGCGCCGCGCTTGTGCCAAGCAACGGCTCGCTCGATTTGAATATTACCGGCGAACTTTGGGAGACCTACTATTACGACTATCTGGGCCTCATGGCCGTCGATCACCCGGCGAATACTGAGATCTTTGCGGACGAGCGCTTCGTGGTGCCGCCGGTCAAGCTCGCTGTCACCACCGTCGCCGAGCCGCACGCGATCGCGCACGCCTCCGACGATCTTGGCAACGACGTAACTGAGACTGTGCGCGACCTCGACGGCAAATATCTCGACACCTTCGGCCGTGGCCAGTATCAGGGCGTCACGCGCGACCACTACGTCGAAATCGACCTGGGCGGTGATCTGCCGGCCAGCGGTCCGCTCTGGCTCATCGCGCGAGGATGGTTGCACCCTTCTGACTCCTCGGTCAACGTCGCCATGTCGCAGGGCAATCGCGTGCATGCTGAGCCGCTTAGCCTTGAAATTCCTGACGGCCACGGCGGCTGGAGGGTCGCGCGCGCGAACCTTGGTTTCCCCGCGGGCCGGAACAAGACTTGCCTGATCGATATTACCGGCCTTTTCCGCGCGGAAACGCCACACAAACTGCGCCTGCGCACGAATCTTGAAATCTACTGGGACCAGATCGAATGGGCGCAGGGTTTGCCTGATGCGCCGACACGCATCACGCGTCTTGCTATGCAATCGGCGGACCTGCACTATCGCGGCTTTTCGGTTATTCATCAGGCGAATGCGTCATCGCCGGAGATTCCCGATTACAGCCAGCTCGCCGCAACCACGCAGATCTGGCGCGACCTTGAGGGCTTTTACACGCGCTATGGTGACGTGCGTGGACTGCTCAGCGCAACCGACGACCGCTACGTCATCATGAACGCCGGCGACGAGCTCGCACTTCGCTTTGCCTCACCTCCGATCCCGCCCGCCGGATGGGTGCGCGACTACGTGATCGCAGGCGATGGCTGGGTGAAGGACGGCGACTACAACTCCACTTATTCGCGCACTGTACAGCCGCTGCCCTACCACGCGCGGACGGAATACGACACCCCGCCCGGCCCGCTTGAAGACGAATGGGTGTATCGCCATCACTCTGAGGATTGGCAGAACTATCAGACTCGCTACGTAGATGCGGATGTCTTTCGCAATGCGCTGCGCAACGGAGCCTCGCAATGAAGAGGGTTTCCATCGCGCGAGTCCTGGTAACTATCTTCTTCGCCGTGCTCCTTGCGGTGCCGTGGATGGTGCGCCATTTTTCAGCGCGGGCCAAGACGGAGCCCAGCCCCAACGCACATGTGACGCTCGAGCGCTACGGCTTCTCCCTCCAGGAGGTCTCACACGCGGCGGGCATCGACTTTATTCATCAGGCGCCCACGCTCGACCCGCAACTCAACGGCATCATGCCTGAAGTCGCGTCCATGGGCGCCTCCGTCTCAATCGTCGACTACAACCGCGACGGATGGCCCGACATCTACGTGACCAACAGCGCCATCGGCAGCAAGAACCATCTTTATCGGAACAATCACGACGGCACCTTCACCGACGTTGCGGAACAACTGGGTATTGCCGATGTAAACCAGCCGGGCACCGGCGTCTCCATGGGCGCAGTGTGGGGCGACTACGATAATGACGGCTACGAGGATCTCTTCCTCATCAAGTGGGGTAGGCCCGAGCTCTTCCACAACGACCATGGCGAGCATTTCACGCGCGTAACCGATCAGGCCGGGCTGCCGCCATGGATAAACGCCAACACCGCGGTGTGGTTCGACTACGACCACGATGGCAAGCTCGACCTCTTTGTGGGCGGATATTATTCCGAAGATCTGGACCTGTGGCATCTGCGCAATACGCGCATGATGCCCAACAGCTTCGAATACGCCAGCAACGGTGGCCGCAAATATCTCTTCCACAATCTGGGTAGCGGCCGTTTCGAAGAAGTGAGCGCGCAGGTTGGCATCAAGAGCAACCGCTGGGCTCTTGCCTGCGCGGCTGCCGATTTGAGCGGCACCGGCTACCCCGATCTCTTTATCGCCAACGATTACGGAGTGTCGGAGCTTTACATCAACGATCACGGGCACTTTCACGAGGCTGGCAAAGAAACCGGCGTGGGATTCGCGCCCAAAAGCGGCATGAACGTATCCTTTGGCGACATCTTCGACCAGGGAAAGTTTTCCGTCTATGTCTCCAACATCTCTGAAGAAGGCGTGCTGATCCAGGGCAACAACCTTTGGGTGCCACGGGCGGGCCCGGCGCTTCAATATGACAACCTGGCGCGCGACCTGGGCGTGGAGTTGGGTGGGTGGAGTTTCGGCGCGCAGTTTGGCGATTTTAATAATGACGGCAACCTCGATCTCTACCTCGCCAACGGCTTTATCTCGCTCGACCGTCAACGCAGCTACTGGTACGATTTTTCGAAGGTTGCCGGCGGCAACAGCTCCATCATCGGCGACGCGGCGAACTGGCCCGCGTTCAATGGCCGAAGCCTTTCCGGTTATCAGCAAAAGCGGCTGTGGCTCAATGACGGCGAAGGAAAGTTCGTTGATGTTGCCCAGGCCGTCGGTGCAACAGACACTTACGACGGCCGGTCGGTTGCGCTTGCAGATCTTTGGAACACGGGCGCGCTCGACATCGTAGTCGCCAACCAGCGCGGCCCATTGCTCATCTACAAGAACACGGTCTCACCGGCCAACCGCTGGATTGAGTTCTCGCTCGAGGGCACGAAGAGCAATCGCAGCGCGATCGGCACCCAGCTTACGCTCTATTGGGACGGCAAAGAGCAGTTGCAGCAGATCTCAGGCGGCGGAGGTTTTGCCTCCCAGAATGACCGGCGCGTGCACTTCGGCCTCGGAAAGGACCCGAAGATTGATCGAGCAGTGATCCGTTGGCCTTCGGGCACCGTGCAGACCCTCGACCATCTCACGCCCGATCGCCTCTACACTGTGAAAGAGCCATCATGAGCCCGCCCGTCACGCAAACCAGCCCGCCGCCGCACTCTGAGCAAAGGCCTCAGTCGAAGGGGAGTCTGCTTATCCCCGGCTGGCTCAACCCATTTCTGCCGCCCATCTTCATCACGCTGATCCTTCTCACCGGCAATCTGTCTTTTGGGATCCTCGAAAGCTACTCGAAGACACTGCTCGCCATCATCACTGCCATCACGATCGAAATGACGCTGGGTCGCGTTTGTTTTCGCAAATGGCCGCATCCCGCCAGCGCTTACATCACCGGCATCAGCGTTGGCATTCTTCTGCGTTCGCCGGCCTTCTGGCCTTATGCGCTGTGCAGCGCGCTTTCCATCACGTCGAAGTACGCGCTGCGCGTTCGCGGCCGTCACATCTGGAACCCCTCGAATTTTGGAATCTGCGCTTTGCTTATCCTGGCACCGCAGGCCGTAGCCTCGCTCAGTATTCAGTGGGGCAACAACCTGGCTTCGCTCATCGTCATTTGGATTCTGGGCTCAGTCATCGTGTGGCGCGCCAGGCGCTTCAATATCACCCTTACCTACGTTATCTGCTTTGTCGCGCTCTCGTTCCTGCGCGCTCACATCACAGGCGACCCCTGGCAGGCCGAGATCTCGCCGATCACCGGGCCCATGTATCAGCTGTTCATCTTTTTCATGATCACCGACCCCAAAACGACTGTGCGCTCGCGACTGGGCCAGTGCATTGTGGCTGCCCTCATCGCGGTGCTCGAGTTCTTCTTTCGCCTCAACAGCAGCATCTACGCTCCGCTTTATGCGCTTTTCTGGATCGGTCCCAGCGCGATGCTGATCGAAATGGCAGTCGACGCGCGCCGGGCCAAAACTTCTTCTACCGCCGGTCAGAAAGCCGCGCAGGCTTGACCCGTCATGTTTCAACTTTCCAACCGTTCGTTTCAGGCGCATTCGCTGATCTTTGCTTCGGTCCTTGCAGGGCTGCCCGTGGCCATCTGCGGCTGCAAAGCAAGGCCGGCGCCGCAGCCCGAGCAAAGCAACAGTGCCCGGCCCGCACAGGCAACGTCCTCGCCAGTCCCTACCGCGCAACTTGCGGCCTCGCGTCCATCGGGTCCCGTAACATTTGCTGACGTAACCGAGCAGGCAGGCATCCATTTCAAGCACAACAGCGGCGCATTCGGCGCCAAGTATCTGCCTGAGACCATGGGCAGCGGCGTCTGCATCATCGACTACGACAATGACGGCTGGCCCGACATCTTCTTTGTCAACTCCATGGATTGGCCAGGTCATGAAAAAGCCAAGTCCTATCCTGCTCTTTACCACAACAATCACGACGGCACGTTTACTGACGTGACGCGTCAGGCGGGACTCGAGGTTCCGATGTACGGCATGGGCTGTGCAGTCGGCGACTTCGATAACGACGGCTACGACGACATCTACGTCACTGCGATCGGAGGCAGTCATCTCTTCCGCAATCTGCATAACGGCAAATTCGCCGACGTGACGGCCAAAGCAGGCCTCGCAGATTCTGGTTTCCCCAGCGGCGCCGTGTGGTTCGACTACGACAACGACGGCAAACTCGATCTCTTCGTCGCGCACTACGTCGAGTGGTCGCCGAAAACCGATCAATTCTGCTCGCTCGACGGCACGCACAAGTCTTATTGCACACCCGAGGCGTACAAAGGCGAGAGCTCGCGCCTCTTTCGCAACCTCGGCAACGGTCGATTCGAAGACGTAACCAAGCGCGCGGGCGTCTACGCCCCGAACGGCAAATCGCTCGGTGTGGCGTTGCTCGACTACGACAGCGATGGCTGGATCGATCTTTTCGTCTCCAACGACACGGCGCCAAATCAGCTCTACCACAATAATCATGACGGAACTTTTACCGACACCGCGTTTGCCGCCGGAGTTGCCTTCAGCGATGCCGGGCGCGCACGCGCCGGCATGGGCACGGATTCCGGAGACTACGACAACTCCAGCCGCCAAAGCCTCGTGATCGGAAACTTCACCGACGAAAGCATCTCGCTCTATCACAATGACGGAACGGGGCTCTTCACCGATCAATCCGCGAGCGCGGGGATTACCTCGCCCTCGGCGCAGTCGCTCACCTTCGGCTGCCTTTTCTTTGACTACGATCTCGACGGCCATCTCGACATCTTTGCAGCCAACGGCCACGTTGCCGACGATATCAACGTGGTGCGGCCCAATCTTCATTACGCCGAACTGCCATTACTCTTTCATAACG
>JASHYS010000065.1 GCA_030042915.1 Acidobacteriaceae bacterium | reverse complement strand
GTGTGCTGTCCTGTCCCGCGCACGTGGCTGGCTTCAAAGCTCACAATCTTCCACTCCCCCTGGGCGTCCTTGACGTAAACACGCGTGTATCGATAGCTGCCCGTCACCGGCCCGTCAGGTGTGGTGGCCTCTATGTCGGCCAGCGATGTAACCACCGCAGTTGCCCCGTAGAAACGCACTTTCCGGTCCGTAATGGTGAGCGTAGTGAAGTGGATACGGCCGGAACGAAGGCTTTCGAGTGTATCCTCCCGGGATTGAATCGTCCCCGCCGGGGTGATGGCCATATAATCCTCGCCCAGCAGCGAGTTCATCGCCTTGGTGTCCGAAGTCAAGACGGCGGTCCGCCATTCATCCTCAAGCGTATCAATCTCATGGCGGCTTTCATGCTTCTGGGCCAGACCCATGCCGGCGCAAAGAGGTGCCGCGCATGCCGCCAGAGCAAGTGTCGCGGCCATCGCCCGGCCGGGATGCAGGCGCCAGCGAGTCGTGCTCATTTGGACGATCGGGGAACCCGGCATACGCGTCCACGGTATGCCTAGACCGTGCCGCAGGTCAAATGGAATTCTTATGAACGCCAAACGATAGTTTCCATAAGGCGGTTCGACGGTCACGTTCCCATTTCCGAGCGCCCCATGCGACGCCAGCCCTGGCGGAAATGGGAAACCGTTTCCAGGAGTCGATTCCTGGTCCCCAACCTGCCGGCCCGGCCCGAACTTTGGGCTCCTAAACCGGAGAGAACTGATCGATCTCAGACTTCATGCCGTCCAGCGCCCGCGCAAAATCCGGAAGCACGATGGTCTGATCGCGGTCCGGGCCCGTAGAGATCATGCCGATGCGTGCGCAGCTCTCGCGTTCCTGAAAAGCAAGGTACTCGCGCGCCGCCTGCGGAAGCTTGTCGAGTTCAGTGATTCGCTCTGTCGGCTGGCGCCACCCCTTCAGCCGCGTATAGCGCGGCCTGACCGCCTCCAGCCCTTGTACATCGGCGGGAATTTCGTCGGTAATCTTTCCGCCGATCTCGTATCCGATGCAAACGGGAATCTCTTCGAGCCCATCCAAAACATCCAGCTTGGTCACCACCAGCCATTCCGTTCCGTTCACCCGGTTCGAATAGCGAAGCAGCGGAATATCGAGCCATCCGCAGCGGCGTGGCCTTCCCGTAACCGCGCCAAACTCGTGGCCGCGCGCCCGCAGCACGTCGCCCGGGCCATCGTGAATCTCCGTCGGGAATGGTCCCTCGCCTACCCGCGTCACGTAGGCTTTGGTCACGGCAATCACTGTGCCGATGGCCGTGGGTCCTACGCCGGTTCCGGTCACTGCGCCGCCGGCCGTCGCAGAAGATGAAGTCACGTACGGGTACGTCCCGTGGTCGATATCGAGCATGGTTCCCTGCGCGCCCTCGAACATCACGCTGCCGCCCTTGGCCAGGATGCCGTTCAGCAGCCGCGCCGTATCCGTGACGAACGGTCGCACCTTCTCCGCCGCCGCCGCATAATCCTCATACATTTTCCGCGGGTCCAGCGGATCGGTGCCGAACAGCGCGTGCGCCACGGCGTTCTTCTCGGCGCAGGCGGCTTCGATGTGCGTCTTCAGCAGCGCGGGATTGAGCAGATCCACGATCCGCAATCCGCTGCGCGCCATCTTGTCTTCGTAAGCCGGCCCAATACCCTTGCTGGTGGTGCCGATTTTCTGGCGTCCTGGCGCCGTCTCCGCCGCCAGCTCAATCATCCGGTGGTACGGCAGAATCACCTGCGCCCGGTTGGAGATAAACAACCGGCCGTCCACCGCGGCGCCCATCGCGCGCACCTTGGCCAGCTCGTCGAGAAAGTAAATCGGGTCGAAGACCACGCCGTTTCCGATCACGCATATACAGCCCGGCCGCGGCAGCCCGCAGGGAATCAACTGCAGCACGAAGCGCTGCCCGCCAATGATTACGGTATGCCCGGCGTTGTGTCCGCCCGAGTAGCGCGCCACGGCAGAAAACCGCTCGCTCAGCACGTCGACAATCTTCCCTTTGCCCTCGTCGCCCCACTGGGCGCCCACCACCACGGCTGTCTTGGCTCGCATGGCCACCTGATCTCACACAAATACCCGCCACATCAACGCTTGAGGGCTTCGATGCGTGCGGGAAATCAATGCGATGCGGGCAGATCGCCCACAACCACTTCGATTCTAAACCCCTTCAATGCTTCGCCGGTCACCGTCCATCGATCTCTCCTGTTAACCACTTTGACCGCCCATCCGTTCTATGTGCAGACGCATACCAAAGAAACGAACCGATGAGGGGAACAGCAATGAAAGATCGAAACCGTTTTGCATCCTGGATCCTATGCAGCGTGGCAGTGTTTGCCCTGGCAAGCGCTCCTTTCGCTTCAGCCCAGTCTCTTCCCGCAGCACCAGCTGCTCCAAAAGCGCCCATGCATCCCGCCGCTTCACCCATGGCGCAGGCTCCCAGCGAGAGCGATGTCGCCGACACGCAGGAGCAGCTCCTCAAGCTTCTGCGCCTCAGCCCGGTGCTCACGTCCGTCGTGGCGCGAGACCCATCTTTGCTGTCCGATCAGGAATACGTGGCCCGCAACAATCCTGAGCTGGCGCAGTTTCTTCAGGCCCACCCTGACGTGGCGCGCAATCCCGAGTTCTATCTCTTCAACCACCTCGAAAACGGCCACGGGCGCCGCGACGAGGCGCTGGAGCGCGCGGTCTGGCCCGACCTTGTGCCGCCTGACCACCAGTCGTCGTCGGCCGCAGACATATTCGATCGCCTCCAGCCCATCATCATCGTTCCCGCAATCTTCTTCGCATTCGTCTGGATCGTCCGCCTCTTTGTCCAGAGCCACCGCTGGAACCGCGCCTACAAACAGCAGACCGAATTGCATGCGCGCTTGATCGACAAATTTGGTACCAGCCAGGATTTGGCTGCGTATCTTGAGACAGACGCGGGCCAGCGCTTCCTGATGGCTGCGCCCATGGCGGCGGGCGACGGAGCGGCTCAGCGCATGCCCAACGCCGTGGCGCGCGTGCTTACGCCCCTGCAGCTCGGCATCGTGTTCACTTTGCTTGGCATCGGCTTGCTCTTCTTGCGTAATTCCGGAACCGACATGGAAACGCCCATGGCTGTGCTGGGCACGCTCGCGCTCATGCCCGGGATTGGGTTTATCCTTTCCGCAGCGGTCACCTGGTTCCTCGCCAAGCGCCTGGGATTGCTGCCCGACAAGGCTGATGTGGAATCCACAACAGCCACTGGCTCCGGCCCGCAATTCAGGCCTTGACCTCGAGAGGAACCCGGCCATGGCCTCGTGCGTAATTGCAACTATGTCCTGGGAATTCGCATTACCGGGCGCATTCGCCGGTGCAGCCGATGCAGCCGGCGAGCGCGCGTGTGACAGCCCGATGGACGATGAAGCCTTCGCCGCGTTTTATCAGCGTTCGGCCCGTCCGCTCTGGGCTTACCTCGCCCGCGTCTCCTCTGATCCCACGCTGGCCGAAGACTTGATGCAGGAAAGCTATGTGCGCTTTCTCTGTGCGGCCGGCGCGCCATCGCTCTTCACCGACGGCGAAGCGGCTGCCCGGCTCTATCTGTTTCGCATCGCCACCAACTTGCTCCGTGATCATTGGCGCCGCCCGCGCGCGGCCTCCATCGAGGAGATCCCCGAAGAATTCTTTGCCGCGCAAAGCGGCGCCGAGCAAACCGATTCGCAGATCCTGCTTGGTCCCGCGTTGCGCCGCATGAAGCCCCGCGAGCGCCAACTGCTTTGGCTGGCGCATGCTGAAGGCTACTCGCATCGCGAGATCGCGCAAGTGACGGGCCTGGCCACCGCCAGTATCCGCCTTCTGCTTTTCCGTGCGCGCCACAAGATCGCAGCCCTCCTCCGCAAGCAGGACACGTCATCGGGGAGGGATGCATGAGGCTGACACCCTGCCCGCGAGAAAACGAAGTGCGCGATCTGCTCGCACCTGGCCAATGGCCCGCGGCCGCAGATCCTGAACTCTTGGCCCACGTCAACACATGCCCCGCATGCGGCGATCTCGTGCTCGTCTCCCAAGCCTTCCAGAAAGCCCGTACGGCCGCCATTGCCTCCGCCAAGCTGCCTCCTCCGGGCATCCTGTTCTGGCGCGCGCAACTGCGCCGTCGCAACGCCGCCGTTGAGCGCCTCGCGCGGCCGCTTCTCGGCGCCGAAATCTTCGCGCTTGTGGCTGCCTTCATTGCCGCCCTCGGATGTGCCGGTTTCGAGGCCCGTCACGGCATCGCCTGGCTCACGTGGCTTGAGCAGCTCCAGCGAACTGGCGGGTTGCATTGGAGTGCACTCCTCGCGGCTCCGGATCAAGGCTGGACCTGGATGATTCTCCTGCCCGCTTGCGCCGGGCTGGTTTTACTCGGCGGGCTCGCCGTCTATCTCGCCTCGGAGCGGCAATAAAGAAAAAGTCATCTGCAATTCTCCCGCAGACACTCAATCTCTGCCCATTTTGTGCGTCTTAACGGCCCGGCTGAAAGCCGTGCCCATGTCAGATGGAAGCCGCGCCCGTATCAAAGCCCAACCGGGACTGGCGAGTGCAAATTACGCTCCAGATGCGATGCTCGAGCCTGAACTCCCGCAGGTTTTTTAACGGCCGAAGTGCTTGGAATTCTTTTCGGCAAAGTGGGACCATTTCTCCGGCAGGTCATCCTGCGCGAAGATGGCCGAAACCGGACAGACTGGCACGCACGCGCCACAGTCGATGCACTCCACCGGATCGATGAACAACTGATCGGAGTCGCCGAAACCGGCTTCGTCTTTTTTGGGATGGATGCAATCGACCGGACAGGCGTCTACACAGGCGGTGTCCTTGGTGCCGATACAGGGTTCTGCAATGACGTATGCCATCTGTGCTCTCCGGGGAACGCAAGCGGCTTGCTACTGAAAACCCGCTCTGAACCTCTCGACGCTGATAGTAGCACACGGGCCCGCAGCCCAACGATCTCGGGGCGCGCTGCGTTTTGCTATGCGAGAAGCCAGGGAACGAGACAGCGGGAAACCCTAGGCCGTTGGCAAACTAACCCTTCGAGCAATCGGATCATCTATGGAGCGTAGAAGAGTCAACAGCATGTGTGCGCGGAATTCGGAGCAGTTCAATCTCTGATTTTCTGTTCTCTTTTCTTGCTCCCTTGTTCCCTCGCTCGCTCTGTCTTTCTGTTCCCTGTTCCCTAATCCCTATTCCCTGTTTTCTTGCTCCCTCGCTCCCTGCTTCTCGCAAACTCTGCCGGCGTTGGGATCGGCGCCAGGCCGCGGCCGGCAAACATGTCGGCAAACAAATCGATGAGCTGCCGGTGAACGAGCCCGTTGGAAGCCAGGCACTCTTCGCTGGAGAGCCGGAAACGACGGCCCGAGAAATCCGTGACGCGGCCGCCGGCTTCTTCAACGAGCAATACCCCGGCAGCGGTGTCCCATGGATTGAGATTGAACTCCCAGAAGCCCTCCATGCGGCCGCAGGCAACATAGGCCAGGTCGAGCGCAGCCGATCCCGCCCGCCGCACTCCATGCGAGCGCAAGGTGAATTCCTGGTAGAAGTGGATATTCGGGCTGGCATGGCGCTTGCGGCTGGGAAAACCTGTGGCCAGCAGCGACGCGGCCAGATCCGCCACGTTGGAAACGTGAATGGGCTTGCCGTTCAGAGCTGCACCTCGCCCGGGCTCGGCCGTGAAGAGCTCATTGCGCATGGGGTCGTAGATCACGGCGGCCACCAGCAATCCATCTTCTTGCGGCTTTGCGGCTGCAGGCCGGTGCTCCAGGCCCAGCGAAACCGCAAAGTGCGGAAAGCCATGAGCAAAGTTCGTGGTCCCGTCGAGCGGGTCGACGTACCAGCGATATGCGCCTTCCAGCCGCTCGCGTGTACCCTCTTCGCCGTAAACACCATGCTCGGGAAAAGCCCTGGCCAGGCGTGTGCGGATCAGCTTCTCGGCCGCACGGTCGGCCTCAGTCACCAGGTCCACATCGCCCTTGTACTCGGTTTCTACACCTCGAGCGAAGTACTCGCGTAGCAGGGCGCCCGCTTCGCGCGCAATCTCAGCGGCCCTGGGAACGTACGCGAAATTCGGTTCGAGAACGGGCTGCGGCCCGCCGCTCACAGAGGCGCCTCGCCGGCTCCTGGTCCATCCGCGGTCTCGAAGCGCGGCGTACGCCTGCGGCCGGCTTCGCTGATGGTCCTGATCTGGTTCTTGTAGATAAACAGGTTTGGCTGGCCCTCGCGTGTCAAACGCAGCATGGAGTCGTCGAAGTATTCGATCCAGCCGCGCACGGTTTCGCCATCGCGCAACTTGATGTTGACGATCACCTGGCGCTCGCTCAACGAGCGCAAATAGAGCGCTTCCTGGCCGGTTTCACCCGGCGGAGGCGTCTTGGAACGGCGGCGCGACGACAAAGGGGATGTCATATTGCCATTTTAGATGCAGAGCCGCCCTGCCGGGGCCGCTCGGCAGTGGGCCAGTTTGAATCCGTTTTGAAAGGGGGTGGCTTGAGTCGTGCCGCAAATGCCGGAAAGAAAAGATAGCCCCTGAGGGAAGTTTTTTTCAAACTGACCCACTACCGTCGCTCCCTTCACTGCCTCAATTGCCCCGCAAGGGTGAGTCGGCGTAGTAGCCGGTTTTGTTGCGAATGTTGAACTCGTCGGCCGCCGCGCGGGGGATGGTCACGGTGATGCGGTGAAAGTTGGTGCCGGGCATTTGATGGTGCGGATAATAGCCGATCAGGTATTGCGTGCGCAGGTCGTCGCTCACCTGGGCAAAAGCTTTGTCGAGCCCGCCCTCGCTTACATAGAAATGCTTGCCGCCCGTCTGCTCGGCAATCGTGATCAGGGCGTGCTCGCCGCCGGTATCTCGGCCCGCGTCCGACGTAATCGGCACGTCGATGATCGAGTAAATCATCACTTCATTGCGCAGCGCCGCTTCCAGCGCCTCAGCGTACGTGGCTGATTTCCAGGTGTTGTCACCGTCCGAGACAACC
>JASHYS010000064.1 GCA_030042915.1 Acidobacteriaceae bacterium | reverse complement strand
CAACTACGACTTTAAAACCGATCTTGTGCTCGCCGGGGCTGGCGGTCTGCGCTTCATGCGCCAGGACGACTCCGCAAACTTCACCGACGTCACCGCGCAAACGAAGCTGCCGAGAGAGATTCTCTCCGCGCCGTACACAGGCGCCTGGGCCGTCGACATCGAGGCCGACGGCGATCTCGATATTGTGCTCGGCACGTCCAGTGGCCTTCCAACGGTGCTGCGCAACAACGGCGACGGCACCTTCAAGCCCATCCACCCCTTCGCCGCGATCTCCGGAATTCGCCAGTTCGTCTGGGCCGACCTCAATGGCGATGGCAACCCCGACGCATCGTTGGTCGACGGCACCGGCCGTCTGCATATCTTCATGAATCAGCGGCTCGGCAACTTTGCTGAATCGCCTCTGCCCGGCTTCGACACCGTGAGCGCCATCGCCGCCGCCGACGCCAACCATGACGGAATTCTCGATCTACTTGTTGTGAAATCGAGCGGCGCAATCCTACGCTTATCAAACATCAATGGCGCGTGGGACACCGGCGAGCTCGCAGAAGTCCCTGACCCTGCGCACACCCTTGCCGGAGAAGTGCGCTTGCGCATCGCCGACCTCGACAACAACGGCGCCTTCGATCTCGTGCTCGCCAACGTTGGCCCGTCGCGCAGTTCTGGCGCAACCATCTGGCTCGCAGACCAGAACCAGCACTTCGCGCTTCTGTCATCACCGCAGGGTCCCGCTCGCGTCTTCGGCGCCGCGCCGGTCAGCACCGAGGGCCGTCTCGATCTGCTCGGCCTCACTGCCGAGGATCAACCCATCGACGCCCTGAACCGGACGATCAAGAACTACAACTGGCAAGTCATCCGCCCTCGCGCCCACCAGGCTACAGGCGACCAGCGCATCAATTCCTTCGGCATTGGCGGCCAGATTGAAATTCGCTCCGGGTTGCTCTTGCAGATGGAGCCCATTGACAGCCCGCAGCTCCACTTCGGCCTGGGTAACGAGTCAGGCGCTGAAGTGGCGCGCATCGTCTGGCCCAACGGCACGGTTCGCGCTGAGTTCGCGCTCAGGGCCGATCAGGAGATCCTCACCGAGCAGCGCCTCAAAGGTTCGTGCCCCTTCCTCTTCGCGTGGAACGGCACCGCAATGCAATTCGTAAAAGACACCGTGCCCTGGGGCGCCGCGCTGGGCCTGCGCATCGATTCCATGGGCCCGGCACGTATCGCGGCAACGGAGGAGTGGTACAAAATCCCCGGCAGCGCCCTCGCTCCGCGCAATAACTCGCTCGATTTGAGCATTACCGGCGAGCTTTGGGAGACCTATTATTACGATTACCTGGGCCTCATGGCCGTCGATCACCCTGCCGGCACCGAGATCTTCACCGACGAGCGATTCGTCGTGCCGCCGGTCAAGCTGGCCATCACCACTGTCGCTGAACCCCACCCCATCGCTCGCGCAACCGACGATCTCGGCAATGATGTAACACAGACTCTGCGCGATCTCGACGGCAACTATCTCGATACCTTCGGCCGCGGCCAGTACCAGGGTGTCACGCGTGACCACTATGTTGAAATCGATCTCGGCAATGATCTGCCCGCAGCCGGCCCACTCTGGCTCATCGCGCGCGGCTGGCTGCATCCTTCTGACTCGTCGATCAATATTGCGATGGCACAGGGCAATCGAGTCCACCCCAAGCCGTTGAGCCTGGAAATCCCCGACGGCCGCGGTGGATGGCGCGTTGCGCGCGCCAATCTCGGCTTCCCTGCCGGCCGCAATAAGACCTGCCTCATCGACCTCACCGGCTTATTTCGCCCAGGAGCCCCGCACAAGCTTCGTCTGCGCACGAATCTTGAAATCTACTGGGACCAGATCCAATGGGCGCAGGGCTTGCCCGATGCGCTAACTCGCATTACGCACCTTGCCACGCAATCCGCCGATCTGCACGATCGCGGCTTCTCGGTGATTCATCAGGCGAATGCATCGTCGCCCGAGATTCCCGACTACAAACAGCTCGCCGCAACTACGCAGATCTGGCGCGACCTCGAAGGCTTCTACACGCGTTATGGCGACGTGCGCGAGCTGCTCAGGGCAACCGACGATCGCTACGTCATCATGAATGCCGGCGACGAGCTCGCGCTGCGCTTTGCCGCGCCGCCCCCCCCACCTGCGGGATGGGTGCGCGATTACGTCATTGCCGGCGATGGCTGGGTAAAGGACGGCGACTACAACTCCACCTTCTCGCGCACCGTGCAGCCGCTGCCTTACCACGCGCGCACAGAGTACGACACGCCGCCTGGCACGCTCGAAGACGAATGGGTCTATCGCCATCATCCTGAAGATTGGCAGACCTATCAAACACGCTATGTCAGCGCGGATGTCTTCCGCAACACCCTGCGCAATGGGACAACACAATGAAGAACCTTCCCATCGCGCGAATCCTCGTCACATTGTTTTTCGCAGCGCTCCTCGCAGTGCCGTGGATGGTGCGCCATTTCTCCGCTCCGGCAAACACCGGCGTCGGCGCGACGGCTCAGACTGCGCTGGATCGCTACGGCTTCTCTCTGCAGGAAGTCTCCCGCGCCGCCGGCATCGACTTCGTTCACCAGGCGCCCTCGCTCGATTCCAAGCTCGATGGCATCATGCCCGAAGTTGCATCGATGGGCGCGTCGGTTTCCATCGTCGACTACAACCGCGACGGCTGGCCCGATATCTACGTCACCAATAGCGCCATCGGCAGCAAAAACCATCTCTATCGCAATAATCACGACGGCACGTTTACCGACGTCGCTGATCAGCTGGGCATCGCCGATGTAAACCAGCCGGGCACGGGCGTCTCCATGGGCGCAGTGTGGGGCGACTATGACAACGACGGCTACGAAGACCTTTTCCTCATCAAGTGGGGCAAGCCCGAGCTGTTTCACAACGATCAGGGCCAGCATTTCACGCGCGTAACGGATCAGGCCGGCCTGCCGCCTTGGATCAACGCCAACACCGCTGTCTGGTTCGATTACGACAACGACGGCAAGCTCGATCTCTTCGTTGGCGGTTACTATCCCGAAGATGTGAACCTGTGGCGCCTCCGTAACACGCGCATGATGCCCAACAGCTTTGAGTACGCCAATAACGGCGGCCGCAAATATCTCTTCCATAACCTGGGCAACGGCCGCTTTGAAGAAGTGAGCGCCAAGGCCGGCATCAAAAGCAACCGCTGGGCCCTGGCCTGCGCCGCAGCCGATTTAAGCGGCACCGGCTACCCCGATCTCTTCATTGCCAACGATTACGGCGTCTCCGAGTTGTACATCAACGACCACGGCCATTTTCACGAGGCCGGCAAAGAGACTGGCGTCGGCTTTGCGCCCAAGAGCGGCATGAACGTCTCCTTCGGCGACATCTTCGACCAGGGAAAGTTGTCTGTCTACGTCTCCAATATCTCTGAGGAAGGCGTGTTGATTCAGGGCAACAATCTTTGGGTGCCGCAAGCCGGCCCGTCGCTCAAGTATGACAACATGGCGCGCGACCTCGGCGTGGAACTGGGCGGCTGGAGCTTCGGCGCGCAGTTTGGCGACTTGAATAACGACGGCAACCTTGACCTCTATCTCGTCAATGGCTTCATTTCGCTCGATCGTCAGCGAAGCTACTGGTACGACTTCTCCAAGGTAGCCGGCGGCAACAGCTCCATCATCGGCGACGCGGCCAATTGGCCTGCGTTCAACGGGCGAAGCCTTTCCGGCTATCAGCAAAAACGCCTCTGGCTCAACGACGGCGAAGGCAAGTTTATCGACGTCGCCCAGGCCGTCGGCGCAACCGATATTTACGACGGCCGTTCGGTCGCGCTCGCCGACTTGTGGAATACGGGTGCGCTCGACATCGTCGTCGCCAACCAGCGTGGACCTCTGCTCGTCTACAAGAACACCATCGATCCCGCCAATCGTTGGATCGAATTCTCGCTCGAAGGCACGAACAGCAACCGTAGCGCCATCGGCGCCCGGATCACGCTCTATTGGGACGGCAAAGAGCAGTTGCAGCAGGTCTCCGGCGGCAACGGTTTCGCCTCGCAAAACGACCGGCGCGTGCATTTCGGCCTCGGCAGGAATCCTAAGATCGAAAAGGCCGTCATCCATTGGCCGTCAGGCGCAGTGCAAACTCTCGACAATCTGACTCCCGATCGGCTCTACTCGGTGAAGGAACCATCATGAGCCCCAGCCCCACGCAACCTGCCGAGACGCCGCAGACTGCCGCCAGGTCGCAGTTCAGGGGATGGACGCCGTTGTCCAGTCG
>JASHYS010000063.1 GCA_030042915.1 Acidobacteriaceae bacterium | reverse complement strand
AATTTCAGATACAGCACAACTGCTCATTTTTCAGACCCCTCGACGGAATCTCTTGAAAATCGACGAAGGGTTGCTTATCCTTCTAAGAACTTCGCCGCAGAGCGGCATCCCCCACAAAATCATCTTCCCCAAGGGTCCAAGCACGTCCATGGAGGTCTTTCGAATGCCACTTAATAGGTCAGGGCGTAGCTGCATGCTCTATGTTGCCGTAGCGATAGGGGCCTCACTTAATACGAGGGTTGCATCCGCCCAATCGAGCGGGAACAATCCGCCGCCCCAAGCCCACCAAGACAGACCACCGGTGCAGGGCAGCACGGTGGGGTACATCGATGATGCGATCGTGGGGTCCCAGGTTCGCATCCGTTTTGATTCGGTATTCGGCGATAGCCAGGTTGACCTAGCGGAGTTTCTTTTTGCCGAGAGCGGCTTCACCGGCGGGGCTGGCCCAAAATCGGGCCTAGCATCGGACCTGGACTTTCAGCAGCTTTACCTGCGCGGGGAGTATGCACCGAAAAAGTATCTGTCGTTCCTTGTTGATGTTCCCGTGCGGTTCGTTGAGCCGCAGAGTTTCAACCCGCTCACGTTGACGAGCGGTGCAGCGCCATACGGCGATTCGGGAGGGCTATCGGATGTTTCGGCGGGCTTGAAATGGGCCGCTCTGGCCGGCGAAAGAGAATACGTGACCTTCCAGTTCGTTGGGACGTTTCCGTCAGGTAAAGCCGGCAGGAGCCTGGGCACCGATCACTACACCTTTGCGCCTTCGGTGCTCTACTACCAGAAACTCACGGACCGGTTTACCTTGGAGGGGGAGTTCGGCGACTCACATCCAATCGGCGGGGACACTCCTGGGTTTGCAGGGGACGTGCTTGAGTATGGGGCCGGACCCAGCTTCGTGGCGTACAAGAGCAACAAGGTGCAGTTCACACCTGTAGTGGAATTAGTGATTTGGAGAATCTTCGGTGGCAATTGGAGCGACCCGACGGACTGCACCGTCGCAGACCAGTGCGCGGCAACCCCTACTTTGCCAGCCAACGCGCCAAGCGACTTTGTGGATCCTGCGGGCGGGAGCAACATCGTGAACGTGAAATTCGGAGGCCGGGCTAACTTCAGAAAGAACTCTTCGATCTATGTGGGTTATGGTCACACTTTAACGATAGCCAATTTCTGGTATCAACAGATTCTTCGGGTCGAATACCGGCGCGCCTTCTGAATATGCCCTTTGCGACGGTCTGCCCGCATCACTTTCGGGATGTGGGCTTAGTAGAGGTTTTCTTCGTCTCGCTATCGATCCAAGCACTCAATTTGTCGTTCTTCGCGCGCAGTTCTTCAAGTGCTTGGCTTGGCGCGGCAATCTCGTTCAAGAGCTGGCGCGCTGTCTGGCTCTTCTGCTCCGACTGCTCCAGCTGATGTTCGTCCCCGAGGTCGCGTGCCTGATTGAAGTAGTAGTTTGCCGCCTCCCACTTGTATTCGTAGTTGTCAGGATCGCCCTGTCGCAATGCATCTATGATCCGAATCGCGTCGCCATGCAATTGAACAGCTTGCGCGTCCAACTGTCGGTCACAAAGAAAAACGCCCAGATCGCTCTTGACGCGGGCCAATTCCTGTTCAGGTGGTGGCTCAGAGTTGGTGGTTGTTGGTTTCGCGGTCGAGTTTCGAATACCAACAAGTGGCGCCAGCAAATCAATTGCCCGTTGGTAGTCGCGCCGAGGGTCGGCGTTAGTTGCGTAGAGAAGAATTCCGCGATTGTAATAAGTGCGCGCCAAATCCTGCTGGTAGTCATGATTAGCTGGTGCTATTTGGTGCAGCTGCTGCTGGATGGCGATGGCCTGTTCGTATTCGTTTTCCGCATCGGGCGCGGTGTCGTGAGTAGGTTTCTGTTTAGCTTGCCTCCACAACCGGTACGTTTCGCCGAGCCAGTTGTGGCAGTATCCAATGTGTTGCTGGTAAGCGAGGGTTTTGGAATGCTGCTGAAAAAGCGCTCCGAACTGGTTAATGGCCAAGTTGTAATCTTTGACTGCGTTTTGAAACTTGGAGCTAAGGCGATCAATGTCTCCGAGGCGGAGGTGCGCCATTGCCATGTCGGCCGCAGCCTCTTCACTATCAGGTGACTGACTGATGAAACTCTGGTAGAAAGTCATCGCCTTTTCCTCAAGTTGGGCGCGAAGGGCTTCCGTCTGCGGTGAGTTTTGTGCCTCTTGGGATTGTTGAGCACCAGCGGCGGAAAGGCTCTCCTCGACGGCGTCCTTCGCTGCTTTCAGGTTTACCTCAGCGGCCTTTGATTCCCGGTATGCGAACCCCACGAGGGTTACAGCTGTAAGAAGAAAAAGCGAGAGCAGCGCAACAAGACCGTAGAGAACACGCCTTCTGGCAGCTTGCTTCTGCCGCTCGGCCTCGCGCTGCTGTTCGCTGCGGTCGAGGAAGTCCATGGCCAGCGCGAAGTTCGAATCATAGCGTTCCGCCCAGGCGGCTGTCGGCCTGTTCTTTTGCCGCCACTGCAAACCGGTTTCGAGCTGGGGATCGATCCACAAACTGCCGGTTGACTCTGCCCACCAGGAAGCGGACTGAGCAATGCGCAGGTAGGTGACGGCAGATTCGCGCTCTTCCTGAGCCCACGCAATGAGCCGTGTCCAGCAGCGCATGAGACTTTCGTGCGAAAGGTCGACGATGGTGCGCGACTCGAGCGGCGCCCCTGCGTGCGGTGTGAGGAACGTGCGGCCGGCGCGGCGAAAGATGTCGACCAGCCGAAGGATTTCCGATTCGGGAGCCTGGCTTACGGCGGCCAGTTCCTGAACGGAGCAGGCCCTGCGGACGCCGCGGGGATCGGAATACGTATCGGTGAGCGCCTTGAACACCTTCTCCGTAGACTGCTCATAGCCTTCAAGTCCGGCGTCTCGAAATGCTTCTTCCGCATGAACCGAGAGAGCGTTCTCGAGACCGCCAATCGCCATGTAATCGGCGAGATCGATGTTCGAATCATTCTGCTCGCGGGCCGCCCAGTGATCCCAGGTGCGCATGAGGGCGTGTTGCAGCACGGGAAGCTGATCCTGGTTGTCTCCAACGTCGTTCAGCAACCGCAATATCAGGCGCTGTTCGATTGCGCCGCCTGCAACTGCGACCGGCCCGGTAATCGCAGAGCGCAACTCGTCTCGAGTCATTCGCGGAATGAGATACAACCCGTCGTTAACAGCTTCCGGAAGGCCTTGAAATTCAATACAATCGCCCAGAAAATCCGACCGCATAGTTAGAACAATGTAGACAGGAATCTCTTTCTGTTGTGTCGCTTCGAACAGCAACTTGAAAAATGCCAGAGCCTCTCCTCGGGCGCTTCCGGCACGGTTGCTGCGTCGGAAACGGAATAGTTCTTCAAACTGGTCAACGACGATGAGCACATTGTCCTGTGTAGGAATGGACGCCTGCCGCACGGCCTGCACGATGCCAAGCGAGCTGCGATGAAGCGTCGCTTCCAGCAGGATGCGATTGGTGCTGGCGAGCTCCCCAACAATGCCAAGCGCGTCAGGGGCATCCATCGCAACTGCCAAGTTTCCGATTGGATCATCGCCAGGACGGCAGACGATGATTCGCCAATTCGAGCCCGCCTGTAGCATGGACCCACTTTGCAAAGCTGGGATAAGTCCGGAGCGAACCAGAGAGGATTTACCAGTGCCGGAGCTTCCAGCCACAAGGAGAAACCGCGTAATACGGAGGCGCCTCAGCAATTCGTCAGTCTCGTGCTCGCGGCCGAAAAAGAGATGCCCTTCATCCGCGTCGAAAGGACGGAGCCCGGGAAAGGGATTCGACAGAG
>JASHYS010000004.1 GCA_030042915.1 Acidobacteriaceae bacterium | reverse complement strand
GTTCGACCCGGAAGGAAGGCCGGGTTATCGCGGCCGGCGATCGCATGCGGTGATTCCAATTGCCGAGTGTCCGATTGCCGCGCCATTGCTGCTACGCGCAGCGCTGGCCGCCGGCGAGATTGTACACGAGATGCACCCTGGCCAGCGCCCCGAGGAGATTTTGTTTTTCTGCGATGGAGAAGAAACCGCGCTGCTGGCGAGCGTAGCAGCCGCTGCAGGTCGAAAGCAATGGTTCGAAGATTTTGCACAGTCGCTCGCGAAGAAAATTCCGGCCCTGAAGGGCGCGGAGTTGCTAGCCGGAAGCGAGAAACGCCAAGCGCCGCGAAGCGTTGCGCAATGGGGCGCCAATTCCCTGCTCTATCAGAGCGCCGGCTTCGCTTATCGAGTGGATCACGGAGCGTTCTTTCAGGTGAACCGGTGGCTGCTGGATGCGCTGGTTGAAGCGGTGGTGGGACACGGGACAGCCGCAACGCGCGGCAGGCTGGCGTGGGACCTGTTTGCGGGCGTGGGCTTGTTTGCACGGCAGCTGGCGGGTCATTTCGATCGCGTAGAAGCGGTCGAGGCAGCGCCGGCGGCAACGGAAGCGCTCAAGCACAACCTGGCTGGAACGCAAGCGCGGGCCGTGAAAGCCAGAACACTGGAGTTTCTGGGCGGCGCGGGCCGGCGTGAGCGGCCGGATCTGATTGTTGTGGACCCGCCGCGCGCAGGGCTGGGCGCCGAGACAACAGCGTTGCTGGGGCAGATTGGCGCGCCGGCTCTGGTTTATGTGTCGTGCGATCCAGCCACGCTGGCGCGCGATCTGCGCGATCTGCTGGGAGCCGGCTACACCATTGAAAACATCGCGCTTGTCGACCTGTTTCCGCAGACATTCCACATCGAGACCGTAGTTCGACTGCGGCGGTGACGGGCGTCGCATTCGCTGAATTCCGATTCCTGATAGGCTGGATGGCAAATTCACTCTTCATCCGTTGGGCGCGATGCAAGCCAACTCCGCCAATTCCGGGCAAGGTGTGCCCGGCCTCCACGCCGTGCCGCTGTTCCATGCGGCGTGGCTGTTCGCGCTGGGGATTCTTGTGGCGAGCCGGCTATGGCTGAACCCGAGCTTTGTGCTCATCGCGCTGGTTTTGGTAGCTGCTTCGTGCGGCGTGGCTGCTTTGTGCGCGCAGCGTGTTGCGTGGCTTCCGCTGGCCGTGTTGTGGCTGATGTTGGGCGCGTGGTGCGCAAGCATGGAACCGCGGCCTGGGCCTGCGCTTCAGGTGGCCGCTCTCTCCGACGGCCTGTTGCGCACCGTGGAAGGGACGGTGGTGGACGCGGGCCCGGTGCGAAGCGAAATCGAGCAGAATGTCGGCGAGGCGATTGCCTCAGCGCCATCGCAGCGCGTGGATTTGCGCGTGGCGACGATGGAAGTGGTAACCGACGAGAGCGATGCACAGGCGACAGTGAGCGGCGGCGTTCGGCTAACGGTGCGCTGGCCGGCCAATGCGGAAGCAAACGCCACGGCTGAGGGATTCGCATGCGGTGAGCGCGTGCGCGCGGTAGTTCGACTGCTGCGGCCTGAGGTCTATCGCGATCCGGGCGTCTGGAGTCGCGCGGATTATCTGCTGGACCAGGGCATCACGTCGACGGCGACGGTTGCCTTCGATCGCGTGGAGCGCACGGGCCGCGATCGAGGGGCGTTTCTACCGTGCCGCGTGAGGGGATGGCAGCATGCCACCACGGCGCGGCTGCTGGCTCTGCCCGCAGCCATGAGCAGTTTTCCGGCAGCCCTGCGGCTCAGCGACAACGATGCCATCATGCTGGCCGCGATGGTAGCCGGGGACCGTACCTACCTGACGCACGGACTGCGCGTGGGCTTCGAGCGCACGGGCTCATTTCACATGCTCGTGGTCTCAGGGCTGCACCTGGCCATTGTGGCGGCATGCATCTTGTGGATCACGCGCCGGCTGCGGATGCCGCGGGTGCCCGCCACCATCGTCACTCTCGCCGCGTCATTCTCTTACGCGCTGTTTGCGGGCTTCGCCACGCCGGTGCAGCGCTCGCTATGGATGGTCACGCTTTACCTGATAGGCCGGCTGGTTTACCGCCAACGTAACGTGCTCAACACAATTGGGTTTGCCGCGCTTTGCCTGCTGGTGGTCAGCCCGCGCAGCTTGTTTGATTCCAGTCTGCAGATGACGCTGCTGGCCGTAATTGCTATCGCCGGCGTGGCGGCTCCGCTGCTGCAAACCACCATCCATCCCTATGCCGGTGCGACGCGCGACCTGCGGCTGGTGGCGATGGACATCAAGCTGGCGCCGAAATTGGCGCAGGTTCGCGTGACCCTGCGCATGCTTGCCGAACGGCTGCAGCGCGCGGGAAACGGCGCGATAGCGTGGCGGATTTTTCCGTGGACGGTGCGCTTCGTGATTCGCGTGGTCGAGTTGGTCGTGATCTCGTGCGTGGTGGAGCTGGCGATGACGCTACCGATGGCCGTTTATTTCCATCGCATCACGATTTTCGCCCTGCCCGTGAATCTGCTGATCGTTCCGCTTTTGGCGCTGCTGATGCCCGCGGCGCTGCTGACGCTGCTGGCGCTGGTGGTGTGGCCTGCGGCGGCCGTGGTCCCGGCCATGTTGGTCGCGCTGGTGATGCACCTCGGAGTGGGCCTGGTGCACTTGTTCGGGTCCATGACCCTGGGAGATTTCAGGATTCCCAATCCGCTGGCGTGGCAGTCGGCGGCATTCTGCGTACTGCTGGCGGCAGCCATCGCTCTGGCTCATGGAAAGCTGGCACGCGTGGGGCCGTGGATGCGGCGCTCGGCCTGGGCTGCGCTTGCCCTGGCTGCGCTGGCTGCGGTGATGCCCCGGCCGGTGGAGCGGCCGCGCGGCGAGCTGCTGATGGAAGCCATCGATGTGGGCCAAGGCGACTCGATGCTTGTGATTACGCCCGACGGCAAGACGCTGCTGGTGGATGGCGGAGGATTTGGCGGCGGGCCGCGCCAGGCGCCGCAGGATTTCGACATCGGCGAAGAAGTGGTGTCGCCGGCGCTGTGGGCGCGAGGCATAAGGCACCTCGATGCGGTAGCGCTGAGCCACGCTCACTCCGACCACATGGGCGGATTGCCCGCGGTGCTGCGCAACTTTCGCCCCGATGAGTTGTGGGTGGGCAACAATCCGCACTTTGCGGCATACAACGCGCTGCTGGGCGAGGCGCAGGATTTGCATGTGCACATTCGAACCTTCCGCGCGGGCGACGCGTTTGCCTTCGGAGACACACAGGTGCATGTTCTGGCGCCGTTCCGCGATTATCAGCCAGGCGCGGAGCCCTCCAATAACGACTCGCTGGTGTTGCACGTGGCCTATGGCGCGACGTCGGTGATGCTCGAAGGAGATGCCGAGGCGCCGATCGAGCAGGCGATGCTAGCGGAGCCGGGATTGACAAGCACGTTGCTCAAAGTCGGTCATCACGGCAGCATTACGTCCACGCGTCCGGAGTTTTTTGCACGCGTGGCGCCGCAGTGGGCCGTGATCTCGTGTGGGCTACGCAACCGCTATGGCCATCCGCGCGAGGAAGTGCTTGAAGAGTTGCAACAGGCGCACGTGCGTACGTTCCGGACCGACATTCACGGGATCTCGTGTTTCGTGCTCGACGGGCGAACCGCACGGCCCGAACCGGAGTGCGAGGAGCATTGACGCCTTACTGCGCTGCAGCGCGGATAGCCAGCAGCGTCTCCAGCAGCGGCTTGAGCAGCTTGAGGTCGAGGGCGTTGGCGCCGTCCGATTTGGCGTTGGCGGGATCGTTGTGGACTTCGACGAAAAGACCGTCGATGCCCGCAGCGGCTGCGGCGCGCGCTAGCAGAGGAATGAATTCAGGCTGGCCGCCGCTGACGCCATCGGCAGCGGAAGGCTGCTGGACCGAGTGGGTGGCATCGAAGACGACCGGCGCGAGACCGCGCAGGATGGCCAGCGAGCGGAAATCGACGACGAGATTGTTATAGCCGAAGGTTGAGCCGCGCTCGGTAAGGAAGACGCGCTCGTTGCCCGTGGAGCGGACTTTTTCAACCCCGTGGCTCATGTCCCAGGGCGCTACGAACTGGCCTTTTTTGACGTTGACGGCGCGGCCGGTGCGGCCGGCAGCTACCAGCAGATCGGTCTGTCGGCAGAGAAATGCGGGAACCTGCAGGACGTCAACGGCTTCAGCGGCCACTTCACAGTGGGCGGGCTCGTGGACGTCAGTAAGGACCGGCAAGCCTGTGTCTTTGGCGATGCGGCCCAGGATGCGCGTACCCTCAACCAGGCCGGGGCCGCGATAGCTTTTTACGCTGGTGCGGTTGGCTTTGTCGTAGCTGGCTTTAAAGATGTAGGGGATGCCGAGATCGGAGGTAATGCGCTGAACCGCCTCAGCGATGGAACGCGCGTGGGCTTCGGACTCGATGACGCAGGGACCGGCAATGAGGAAGAGCCGGCCCGCGCCAACTTGCACCGGCCCGATTTCGAACGAAGAACTCACGACACGAATTCTATCGTGTCACGCGAGCGTGCACCGGCAGCGAAGACCGCTGCCGGTACAACTCGAGGCTCGAATGAGCACGCGCTCCCGCGTTATCCGGCGTGGCTTCGCGACCACTCCCAGAGGGCCCGGTCGAGAGCGCGCAGCGGAGTGGGAGCGGGTAGTTCGCTCTGCGGCTTCACGATGTTGCTGTCAGCAAGCCGCTTGCAAAAGGCCAAATACTCCTCGTAGAAGTGCACATCGTGGCGCGAGTGGCCCAACGCCTCGAGGGCGCGGAAGTCGAGCACTGTGTAGTGTTCGGGGTAGATCGCGGCCAGGATGGCCGACGCCACGGGAAGATCGACGCCGTGCAACTCGAGCAGGGCCCTGATGGCAGCTTCGGTTGAAGATTCGGGCGATGCGGCGATAGAGAGGGCCCGCCGGATCTTCTCGTTGCTGTTTCCGATCAGATAATGCACAACACGTTCGGACTTCCACCGCACAATCGCTTCGAGATTGGCCAAGGTGTAATCGCCCTTGCGAATTGCTTCTCCGGCTTCGAACGCTGCCTGTTCGAGTTGATGCTCTCTTTCGCCGGCTTTCCGCCAATATTCCTCTGCCAACTGCTGCAGGTCCGCTTCAGCGGGCTGCAGCTGAAAGTAGGCAACCATTTTTCGCTTTCCGTCCTTTCTTTCCCTTCAGCAATTCCAGAATTGCCTTACCCCGCAGCCGCCTGGTTCAATATCGGCTCGGGCATCGGTGAGCGGCAAGCTCGCAACAGAAGGTGCACCGATTCTGGAATCACCCCAAAAACCTACACACAATAGGCCCGTTAAGAAAGCTTTGTCAATGACCCAAACGACACTTTTCGTCCTATCGAACCGGACTGGTTCATGAGACGGCCGCGTGGTCAAAAACGCCTGCGCCGGCGGCTGTGGAAAGAGGGATTTTCAGGGGATTTTCATTTTGAACGATAAAGGGGCTGTGACTTTGAAAGAAAGACGGATCGGTGAGTCGTAAGCCGCTGCTGAAATTACACTTACTCCGACGGCATCCCACTGCAGCTTGCGATGGGTTGAATGGAGTCTTGTAGATCGAGCACCGGCGATGGGAAGCAAACTGCGCGGCCCGTTGGCGTAACCGGCTGGATTTTCGTGAATTAGCTACCAGCCCTGACTTGAGAGCGGGACGAATCAAGGCAATACAACAACCGCGCCCCCTGAAGGCCGAAGAAATCGGGCGTTGGTCATGGCCGCCGCTCAGGACGACACAGCATTCGTCAGGATCGAGGGTTCGCTGACTCCGGAGCCGACGCGCTTCAACCGGTTCTTGTAGCTGGCCACGATGAACTCGCGGAACAGCGGATGCGGCTCGAGCGGCCTGGACTTGAACTCGGGATGGAACTGGCAGCCCAAAAAGTACGGGTGGCCGGGAATCTCCACGATCTCCACATAGGTTGCGTCAGGCGTGGCGCCACTGATGCGCAGGCCACCGCCGGTGAGGAGGGCTTCGTATTCGCGGTTGAACTCGTAGCGATGGCGATGACGCTCGCTGATCTCTCTGGCGCCTCCATAAACGCGTGACGCCAAGGAATCTTCCTGCAACACGCAGGTCCACGCGCCCAGGCGCATGGTGCCGCCCATTTCTTCCACACCCAGCAGCTCACGCAGCTTGTAGATGATGCGATGTTCGGTGGCGGGATCGAATTCGCTGGAGTTGGCGTCTTTCAGGCCACACACGTTGCGCGCAAACTCGATACACGCGGTTTGCATTCCCAGGCAGATGCCGAAGTAGGGCACGTTCTTCTCGCGCGCGTAACGAATGGCATTCAGCATGCCTTCGATGCCGCGCTTGCCAAAGCCGCCCGGAACCAGGATGCCGTCGTAGGCCTGCAACTGCGATTCGTAGCTGCGGTCCTCGGGCGTGGCCGACTCCAGGCCTTCGGCCTCGATCCAATGGATTTTCAGCTTGAGATTCTGCGACATGGCGCCGTGGGTCAGCGCCTCTTTCAGCGACTTGTAGCTGTCTTCGTATTCCACATATTTACCCACGATGGCAATGGAGACTTCGTCTTTGGGGTGGTAGCAGCGCTGCACCAGATCCTGCCACCTGGCCAGGTCAGCTGGGGGCGCTTCCTTGTGGAGATACTTCAGGATGAGCTCGTCCAGGCCCTCCTGGGCAAAGTTAAGCGGCACTTCGTAGATGAAAGGAACGGTTCTGGCTCCGATCACGGCTTTTTCTTCCACGTTGCAAAAAGCGGCGATCTTCTGCTTGATCTCGCGGCTGATGGCGCGGTCGGAGCGGCAGAGCAGGATATCGGCCTGAATGCCGATGGAAAGCAATTCTTTGACGGAGTGCTGCGTGGGCTTGGTCTTGAGCTCCTGTGCAGCGTGGATCCAGGGAACCAGCGTGACGTGGACGAATACCGTGTTTTCACGGCCCAGTTCCTGGCGCATCTGGCGGATGGCTTCTAGAAACGGGAGGGATTCGATATCGCCCACGGTGCCGCCTATTTCGACGATGGTGACGTCGGCGCCGTTCGCGGCCACCTTGCGCATTGCGTTCTTGATCTCGTTGGTTACATGGGGAATAACCTGAACGGTTTTGCCCAGGTAGTCGCCGCGGCGCTCCTTGAGGATGATCTGCTCGTAAATGCGGCCAGTGGTGTAGTTGTTGTCGCGCGAAAGAGGCGCATGGGTGAAACGCTCGTAGTGGCCCAGGTCGAGATCGGTTTCGGCCCCGTCGTCGGTGACAAAGACCTCGCCGTGCTGGAAGGGCGACATGGTGCCCGGATCCACGTTGAGATAGGGGTCGAATTTCATCAGGTTGACGTGCAGGCCGCGGCTTTCAAGCAGGCAGCCGATGGACGCGGCCGCGAGGCCCTTGCCGAGACTGGATACAACTCCGCCTGTCACAAAGACATACTTTGCCGACATCGATGCAACCTCGTAATTGGATTGTTGCGATTGGCCGTACCTGGTGGGCACATTCAAGTATGACAGAGATGGAGGTCGCGGCGAAAGAGGAAACTTGGCAGGGCTGATGATAAGTTGGGTGACACTCGGCGTAACAGCCGCGAAATGAGCGGCTTTGCCGCAAGCCGTG
>JASHYS010000517.1 GCA_030042915.1 Acidobacteriaceae bacterium | reverse complement strand
GGATCCCAACATGCATGGGAAACAGCGATAAATAGAAATTCTCGTGATGCAGCAGCCCCTCAGGTTTGGCTGCGACGGAGGACGAGATCTTTGGCCCAAAGCCCATGAGCGTTTTCAATCCCGTCATGCGATTCACTCGCATTCCCAGATAGATGACAACCAGGTCGGGACAGCCGGAAAGATCAACGGTCTTTCGTGCGACACGTGTACGCATGATCACCTCCTTCGAACCTACTCTCGTGAGTGCGTTCGTCGAGCTGGCCCCGACACTCCCGCGTTTCAGCCGATCATACGTCTCTATCCGTAGAACCAACAATGGCAGTCGGCGGCAGGGACCACGCTCCAGCGCCTTAAGTCGATGCGATAAGCTGTTGCGAGGAGATTTTTGATGCAGCTGCGGGCGTCGCACCGCTGGATTCTTGTCTCGCTCCTTTTCGCCCTCGGCCTTGCTGCGCACAATTCGGCGGGGCAGGGAACCGGCTTCAATCCCGCGCTTTCTCTGACCCACGTTGACAACGGCGCGAACTCCGCCTGGGCGCAGAGGCAGCACTATTTGGTTCTCGTCTCACTCGACGGCTTCCGTTGGGATTATGCGAAACGCGACAATGCCGCGCATCTGCTGGCGCTCGGCAGGCAAGGTGTGTCGGCGCCACAGGGCATGATGCCCAGCTACCCTTCGCTCACCTTTCCCAATCATTACGCGCTGGTCACCGGACTTTATCCTGAGCACAGCGGCATCGTGGCCAACAATTTTTTCGATCCGGCGCGCGGCGCGCGCTATGCCTACAACGATCCTGAAGCCGCGAACGATGGTTCCTGGTACAGCGGCGTTCCTTTATGGAGCCTGGCTGAGGGCCAGGGCATGCGCACGGCGTGCATTTTGTGGGTCGCATGCGAAGCCAAAATCGCCGGATTCAGGCCCTCCTGGTACGCCCACTACGACACTGCATCCGAGCCCACGCCCGAGGCGCAGCAGGCGCGCATCGATAACGCCGTCGCTCTCCTCCGTCTTCCGGTCGCCGATCGGCCGCACTTCATCGCCATCTACTTCTCTGAGCCCGACCACTCCGGCCATCACTACGGACCCGATGCTCCTGAAACCCGAGCCGCCGTGCTCAAGATGGATGCACTGATCGGGAAACTCGAATCCGCGCTGAAAACCACCAACCTGCCGATCGACCTCGTTGTCGTGAGCGATCACGGCATGGTGAAGTCGCAAGGCGACTGGATCGATCTCGACCAGTTGGCCGATTTGACCGGATTTGACGCGGTGAAAGACCACCTCTACGCGAAGTCTGAGGAGGATCGGGTGAGGGTGTACAACCAGCTCAAGAAGGCTTCTCCGCAGTTCATCGTTTTCCGCCTGAAAGACGTTCCCGCCGATCTGAACTACAACCAGAATCCGCGCGAAGGCGATCCCGTGGTTATCGCCACGGGTCCATATGCTATCCGCGCGCATCCGCCGGCCGCAGGCGAGCCCAATCCTCCGCCCAGCACCGGTATGCACGGCTTTGACCCGCACAAGATTCCCGAGATGAAGGCCATCTTCTTTGCGGCGGGCCCCGACCTAGTCGTGGAAAAGACCGTCGCGCCGTTTGATAACGTGAATCTGTATCCATGGATGGCGCATCTTCTCGGCCTCACTCCATCCAAGTCCGACGGCGACCTGGGGATTCTTTCAGGCACGCTGCGCGACGGCGGAGTTTCATCTGAAACCGAACAAGGGAAATGAAACAATGAGCACGATTTTGGGAATTGACGGCGGCGGCACCAATACGCGGGCCGCCCTAGTCGCCGATGGTAAAACTCTTGCCAGCGGACAAAGCGGTTCCATCAAGCGCCTGCGCGTTGGCGCCGAGGCTGCTGAAGCCAATCTGCGCGGCTTGCTGAAGGAGTTGTTCGAGCAGGCCGGCGTCAAGGACATTCAGGCCGCATGCTGCGGAATGGCTAGCCCCACCATGCCCGGCGTGAAGGAGTGGGTCACAGCGGTCTTCAACGATTTCGGCGTGGAGCAATTCGAGATCGTCGGCGACGAAGTGATTGCTCTCGATGCCGCATTTGAAGGAGGGCCGGGCATTCTGCAGATCGCCGGAACCGGCTCCAACTGCATTGGCCGCGCAGCCGACGGCAGCCGCGAATCCGCGGGCGGCTGGAGCTCGCGCCTGGGCGACGAAGGCTCGGGGTACTGGATCGGCGTCAACTCCCTTCGCCGCGCGCTCCATGCCTACGACCGCGACGAGCCTTGCCAAGTGATCCCGACTGTAAGCAAAATCTGGGGCACAAAAGATATGGACGAGTTCATCAACAAGGGCGACGGCACGCCCTCGCCCGATTTTGCTGCGCTGGCGCCGGCCATCAATGAGCTGGCCGAGGCCGGCGACAAAGTGGCGATCGCCACTCTGCACCAGGCCGCCGTTGACCTTGTCGATTTTGTCCTGCTGGTTCGCTCCAAGCTGCGCCGCAAGCACGGGATCGCGGGCGAAGTTCCTGTGGCCTGGACGGGAAGCGTGATCGCCAAAACGCCCATGGTGCGCGAACAGTTTTTCGCGGGGCTGCACGCCGCGGCGCCCGAGATGCCCGTGGGCAAAGAGGAAGTGGTTGCGCTCAAAGGCGCCATATGGCGCGCTGCGCGCATGGCGAAAAGGCATAGGCAGTAGCGAATAGCCGACAGTGAATCCTCGCAGCTGTCTTAACATCGTGCGTGC